>JBFXGQ010000122.1:0-9589 GCA_050177915.1 Pseudodonghicola sp.
CTCAGGAAAGCGGACATCCGTGCATCGCGCAGCAATCGCCACTCCCCGGGCGCGGTGGTTGGCCGGTCCGCGCAGAACCCGTCCCTGAAGCAGCGCGAGCTTTCTCCCGCTCTGAATTTGCCTCTTTACACAGAAGATGAGTTAAATAACTTCAACACACATGGTATGTGTGGAAAATGAAAATATCGCCAAAGCCCTACTCTGAACTTGGCGCACTTGTCGCCGAGGGTCGCACGCGCCTCGGCATGTCGCAGGCCACCTTTGCCGCCGCCTTGTCACTCAAGCAGCAGGCAGTCAGTCGCTGGGAAGCAGGAACGCACCGCCCTGACATTGAGCAGATTCCAGCGTTGTCGAAGCTTCTTGATGAGAATGGTTCGCGGTTGATGGAATTGGCCCGATACGCCCAAGCCGCCGACGCCAGCCTTGCCACCCTATTCCCGGTCGATGCCTTGGCCCCCGACACGTTCGAGCGGTTCGTCGAGGCTTTGGTTGCCGAGCTCTATCGTGATGCCGACGTGAATATATTGGGCGGCCGTGGTCACGATCAGAAGGGCTCGGATATCGTCGCCAGGCTTCCCGGCGGTGAAGTATGGAGCTTCCAATGCAAGCGCGTCGAGCGCTTCGGTATCGCTGATATCGAGAAGGCGATCGCCTATCACCAATGGGATGCGACGCGGAAATTCCTGGTGCTGAGCAAGATCGCGAGCCCCGCCGCGATCGCAACCGTCGCAGCACATGCGGGCTGGACCCTCTGGGACAAGCAGGTGCTGTCCCGCCAGCTGCGCTCCTTGCCGATCGAAGCGCAGGAGCGTCTCGTCGACATCTACTTTCGAGGCCAGCGCATGGCGCTGCTTGGCCGCGAAGAGCCTGGCCCGTGGCTTTCCGCCGACGAATATTTCGCCCCCTTCAAGGGGCGCAGCGCAATCTTCACGCATGACTGGCCGCTTGCAGGCCGCGATGCCGATCTCGTCAATCTCGACCGGGCGCTTGCTGACGACGAGCAACCGGTCGCCCTGCTGCTCGGGCCTGGTGGCATCGGAAAGACCCGAATCCTCAAGGAGGGCGTCGAGCGCTTCGCCTGCTTACACGGCAAGGCGCTGGTCCGTTTCCTCTCAACCGCTCAAGAGGCCGATGCGACGAGCCTCGCCAAGCTTGGCGATCGTCCCAAGCTCCTCGTCATTGACGATGCGCATGACCGCGAAGGGCTGAAGCTGCTGATTGAGTTTGCGATTAACCCGCGCAATCGGACAAAGCTGCTGATCGCGTCGCGGCCCTATGCCGAACAGCGGATCCGAAACGATCTCGCGCACTACACTATCGTCGATCCGCCCACCGTAAGTCTCAAGCGGCTCGACCGTACCGCGCTGCGTGCGTTGGTCGTTGGAGTCCTTGTCGAGTTTGGAGGCAACCCCGAGTGGGCCGACCCCATCCTCGCCGCTGCCTCTGATAGCCCGCTGGTGGCCGCGATGGCGGCCCGGGTCGTAGCGGTGGACGGCAAAATTCCCGAGCTGGCGCGTGGCGAGGCCAAGCTTCGCCGCTTCATCCTTTCGCGCTTCGCGGATGTCGTCACCGGTGATCTCGGCACCAACGCTGACGCGGCATTGTTGCGCCGGGTGCTTGAGGTCTTGGCGCTGATCCAGCCCTTCCATATCGATGACCGGCGTGTCGCTGAGCTCGTGACAGTGACGACAACGGGCATCTCGGCTGACGACGTGCCCCGCGCCCTGAAGATGCTCGTCGAAGGCGGCGTGCTCTACAAGCGTGGCGCGCTCTATCGTCTCATGCCCGACCTGCTCGGCGATTTCCTCATCGAGGAAGCCTGCATCGGTGCCGACGGGACCCTCACCGACTTCGCGACGGCCGTCGCGGCGAAGGTCGAGGCCGACCGGCTGTCGCAGGTGCTCGTCAATCTTGGCCGCACCGACTGGCGCCTCGCCGATGGCGATCCCACCAACAGCAGCCTCCTCGAGCCGATCTGGCGCAAATTGCGCGAGATCGACGGCAAATTTGACAGTCGCATCGGCGCAGTCGAGGCCGTTGCTTATTACCAGCCGGCGCAGGCTCTGGAGTTCGTCCAGACGCAGATCGAGCGCGAAAATTT
This sequence comes from Pseudodonghicola sp., assembly GCA_050177915.1. Lineage (GTDB taxonomy): Bacteria > Pseudomonadota > Alphaproteobacteria > Rhodobacterales > Rhodobacteraceae > Pseudodonghicola. The sequence continues at coordinate 2,102 of JBFXGQ010000122.1, forward strand.
TCTGAACGAGTTCGGAAGGATCCTCGAACGCGTAGCCTATAGTCCGGAGCATCGCCGCGATGCCCTGCAGTTGCTCTGGGATCTGGGGAAGCTTGACCAGCGCCACCGCAATCCGCCGTACAACCACCCGGTCAGCATTCTTTCCAGACTCGTTGGCTATGGGCGGAATAAGCCCTTGTCGTTCAGCGAGGACATCTCGGAGTTCGCCTTCAACCTTCTCGACGAGCCTGGCGCTTGGGATCGCGCCTACACGCCTTTCGATGTCCTCAAGCCCATTCTCAGCGGGCAAGGTACGAACGCCACGGCGCACGGCAGGATGATCAGCTTCGAGACCTTCTTCATCGATCATGATGTGGTGGCAGGCCTGCGCGCACGCCTGATCGACCGCATGATCGGATTGCTCGGATCAAACGACGCCCGCGCTGCCGTCCATGCTGCCAAGCTCGTTAACGACGCGGTTCAGACGCCCTATGGCATGATGAACGCCACGGTCCCGGACGACCTGCGCGGCAAATATGAGCAGGAGTTCGTCGTCACCATCGACCGGATCACGAACCTTCTGGCGCAGGGCACGTTTGCGCCGCCCACAATCATTGCCCTGATCCGCTCGCTGGAATGGTGGGGGAACTATGGCGCGGGGCCCGCGCACGAGGCAGCCCGCGCGCTATTCGCGCATATCCCGGACGACCTCGACTTTCGCTTCCATGCGGCAGTCGGCGAAGGTGCCGAATGGACCTATGTCGGGCAGGTTCCCTATGCCGCATGGGTTGAGGACAAGGAGTGGCAGGGCGCGTTCGTCACCGAGCTGCTGGATGCCTATCCAGACAGGGGGCAGCTCTGCCACGCGCTGGTTACGACGCTGAATGCGGTCGAACATGCTGGGTTGTCAGTGTTCCCGGCAGGGCAGCTCGTCGCCAAAATGATCGATGCCGATCCGGCGATTGGCGCGGAGATCATCGGCCGCTCACTTCAAGACCCCATGTGCCGACTGCACAATTTCCTCGGCTATGCGGTCGGCGCGTTGCTAGACGCCCGGCCCGAGGAAGGACGTGCCGCGATACAGCGGATGCTCGGGTCGGAGGTCGCCATCATCCGTACCGGCGGTGCGCGCGGGCTGGTCGGGCTCAAGCGACCCTATAAGGCCGAGGACGTTGCCGTGCTCACTGAGGCACTCACGGCTGATAATCCTGCTGTCGCGGCTGTCGCCATCTTTGCGCTGCGCTCATGGCGCGACATGCCTGCCCGAGAGCTCATTCCGCTGTTACTAACCGTCGATTTTGGCACCGATGTCGAGCAATTCGAGAACGTTGTAGGCCTATTGTGCAACCGCGTCGTCGGCTATGTCGACGAGCTCCGCGACGAAGAGGTCACATCGCTTCTCGATCGGATGACGCCGCTGCCGCACCTCGAAGGTCATTGGGCCGGCGAGTTGCTCGCGGCACTTCGGGAGCGGCACGGTGTCGGGATCGCGAGGATGCTGCTTGACCGGATCGATCTCGACCTCGCGAAGCCCGACGAAGAAGATTATGCCGCCATCGGCTTCGTCAGGGGCGGTGGGGGCTTCGGCCTCGATCAATCGCCGGATATCGGCGCGATCCTCGCCATGATCTGGCAGTGGCTGCGCAACCACGACATCAACTGGGCCAGCGCCCGCTATACTATCGGCGACGCGCTCGTCGCGATGTTCAAGCTCGAGGCGCCGGCTGTGGTCGCGTTCCTCGACGATCTGCTCGACCAGGCGAGCATCGTCGATCTTGAATGGATCGGCCAACTGCTGCGCGGCTCGCACTACCGCTTCATTTTCGTTCAGCGCACTTTCGTCGAGCACTATCTGACGACCTGCAAGGCAGCCGATCCAGAACTGCTCAAGCGCGCGATCGATCAGCTCGCCGCCGCCGCCCTGAGCGGAAGCTGGTCAGGCACGGTCGGCGAACCGATGCCCCGCGACATCGAGAGTCGCGACGCAGCGGAGGCTATCCTTGAGACAATGTCCCGCCTCTCCCCCGCCTACGCTCTTTACCGCGGCGTGCTTGAGGACGCGAAGAGCAACATCGCGAAATCCCACGCGCAGGGCGCCGCGTATGATGACGAGGAGTAAGGCGCCGTCATGAACACCGTCTTCTGGTCCTGGCAGAGTGATCTCGACGCGAGGGTAACGCGCGATCTCATCTGCGAAGCGCTCATCGGTGCGGCGGCCGACCTCGATGCCGAGCTAGACGAGCGCATCGAAATGACATCCGATACCAAGGGTGTCGCAGGGACGCCTGACATCGTCGCGACTATCCTTGCCAAGATCGAAAAGGCCCAGGTTTTCGTCGGGGACGTCACGCCGCTCGCGCTGTCTGCCGGCGGCAAAGCGCTCGCCAACCCGAATGTGCTGATCGAACTAGGCTATGCCAAGCGCGCTATCGGACTGGAACGTGTAATCCTCGTCTGGAACACCGCGTTCCCTGGTGCTTCCATCGACAATCTTCCCTTCGACATGGCTGGCCGCCGATCGCCGATGGCATTCCATCTGCCTGCCGGCGCCGCGCTTGCTGAGCTTCGCACTGTCCGGGAAGGGCTGCGCAAGCGGCTGCGCGAGGCGCTTCGACTATCGATCGCTGCGGCAACGCCTGCTGTCGAGCCCTTGCGCCCGAAATGGCAGTCCGAGGAGCCGGCATCAGGGCTGTGGTTCAACCCTGCCGTTCCGCTCCCTATCAATGACAGCGGCACCTCGGGGACCAAGATGACCAGCGAGGGGCCGTATCGCTTCGTTCGCATTCTGCCACGGTCATGGTCGGCACCGACCGAATATGGCGCGAATGGCATCCGACCGGCGATCCTGGGGCCGACACAGAGCAGCAGTTGGGGCACGGTGAAAGGCGGCTATCTCACCTATACGGGTAGCGTCCGCGCCGATCAGCAGACGCCGCTCACCAATTTCGTCATGCAGTTCCGCGAGACCGGCGAGATCTGGGGCGTCGATGCTTTCGGCGCGAACGGGGAGGCCGGGGGCCGCTTCTTCGCCGATGCGGCGATCAATCACTTCTTCGCGTTCATCCGTGACAACATCCCGGTGTTCCAAGTGCAGGGTGCCAAGGGGCCCTTCGAGATCATGATGGGCGTGACCGACCTGCGCGGCTTGCGCTGGGCGTCGGAGACCCGGTGGGGCGGATTTCAGCTCGCGCTCGAGGATAAAGCCACGGCCACGTTCGCTATCGACGGAACGGACGAGAACACATGGATCGACGCGATGCTGCCAGCTTGGGGCAAGATCGCCGCTGCCTTCGGGATCGACCAGCCACCGCGCGAGATCATATTGAGACAGATGCGGCACGGCTGACCGTCCACGCTAAGTTTTTGTGCCGTACCGGAAAGGGAAACGTCGCATGTCCGGTTACGGCAGAACCTGCGTTCGATGACTCAACCTTAGATGGTGGGAATATTCGCTCTGCCGCCTGTGGCGACCGTGACGATGCCGCGGTGCTCATCGAACGGCAGCTTCCAGGAATGCGGCTTTGCAGCGACGGCCGCAGCCGAGCGGCAACTTTGGACTGGGGACGGGTTATCCGCCGTGCCTGGCGTGAAGGTCCGCATAGGGCCGAACACGTGGATACGGTGGCGCGAACGTCAAGAAATACCTGCCGCGCCACCGCATGTCCGCTTCGAGCTTTCCCGACGTCGGTGACGCATCCTATTTCGGCATCCCCGGCGGGTGACCCGGCAGCGCTCGGGCGCTTTCCGGGCGCAGCCCGTCGAAGATGATCGCCAGGTAGCGACGCCAGACCGTCTCGTCCGCTTCATGCATATGACTGGCGATATAGCCAGGTGCGCACATCAGCAGGGCAACGTCTCCGCCGTTGACGTCCTTGCGGAGTTCCCCCTCGGCCTTGGCGCGCTCGACAAGCTCGTCCAGCACGGTCAGGAGATCACTGCGCGCCGCAGCGATGACGTCGTTCCCCACATAGGCATCCTGCATGAAGGAAAGCCCGCGCTGCTGCCGCTGCGCCGCCCCCAGTTCAAGGAAATCGTAGAGAGCCCTGGCGCTGTCCGGCGCGTCGAGACGTGCGCGCCCTTCCGCGATCAGGCCCTGCAGACGGGTGGCCACGACGGCCGCCAGCAGGTCTTCCTTGGTGGCGAAGTGTCTGAATACAGTGCCCTTGCCGACGCCCGCGCGCCGGGCAATCTCGGCGACGGAGACATCCACACCGAGTTCGACAAAGGCCTCTTCAGCTGCCTTCAACAGCGAAGCCTGGTTCTTCAACCCATCCGAGCGAGGTGCGCGAGGCTTTGACATGACATCTCCAAAATTTAACGGACCACGTAGTCCGCTTATTGATCAGGTCTCCTAAGGTGACTAAATGGTCCGTTTAGAAGCATGACTCAAGAGGACCCTATCATGAAAGCCCTTCTCACCCGCGAATACGGCCCCCCCGACGTGTTGACCGTCGAAGACATCGAGCGTCCCGAAGCCGGTCCCGGCCAGCTTCAGATCAAGGTGAAGGCAGCCTCGGTGAACCCCGCCGACATGCGCCTTCTGACCGGAGAGCTGAGCGCCTTCCTGGATCTGCCCTTCCCCCATGTGATGGGCAACGACTTTGCAGGCACCGTCACGGCGGTTGGCGAGGGTGTCAGCGGCTATGCCGTGGGCGACGAAATCTTCGGCTACGCAAGCCCCCGGGTGATGCGGCCGATGGCGGGTTCGCGCCCCTCGGTCGGCACCGGCTCCATGGCCGAATACATGGTGGTCGAGGCGGATACGCCGGTGATCGCGCGCCGTCCCGCAACCGTTGAGCCTGCTCAGGCCGCTGCCGTGGCAACGACCGGGCTGACTGCGCTGGCTGCTGCCCGCGCAGGTCGCGTCGCGCCGGGCGAGAGGGTTCTGGTGATCGGGGCCTCTGGCGGAGTCGGCACCGCGCTGGTCTCCCACCTCGCCTCGCTCGGGGTCGAGGTCGTGGCGACGGCCAAGCCGGAGGACCAGAACACGCTGGCAGCCCTGGGGGCTAAGCAGTTCACCGGATATGACGCAGCGGGCTATCCGGCCGATCTGGATGCGATCTTCAACCTCGCCTTGCCGGGCCATGACCTCTCCGATGTCGCGGGTCACCTGCGCAGCGGCGGGCGCCTCGTGTCGATCACCATGCCGCCGCTCCAGCCCGACATGATCTCCCGGCAGGACGTCGAGGCGATCTTCGTGGCGGACACCGAAGGACAGCTTGCCACCATGGCAGACGTGGCAAGCGTTCTGGAAGAGGGCAAGCTGACGCCCGAGATCGCTGCAACCTTCAGCCTGGAGGATGCTGCGGCTGCCTATGCCGCCTATGCCGGCAAGGGCACCGTCGGCAAGATCGTCGTTCTGCCCTGACACCGCTCTGGTGTTGTCGCTCCGCCTTCACCCGGCGGGGCGGCAATGTGAGAGTGAACTGCGACGCTCCCGAAACCGAGGCCGGTGTGAGAGCGGGCTGGCTTTGATCTCTCTGCGAATGTGGCCTGATGCTGCAGTTGAGGTAGCGAATAGCGGCTTCGTCCCGCATTGCTGACGTCGAGCATTCGGTGCATGCTGCACATTGCCACGAATGGCTGGTTCAGTGAACTGCATTGCCGCATAGATCGGCCCGATGAATGTCCGGATAGGGCCGTTCGTTGGCCTCAAGCGCGTCGCAGTGCCCCAGCTCGGCATGGAACTCAAAGCGTTCTGTCGCAACGAAGCTTGAGCCTTCGTTTAATTGAAGCGGGAGATTGACAGGCCGAGTGAAGGACGCCCCTATCACCATATTTAAACAAGGCAGGTGGGGCATGGTGTTTGGCGTTTTCAGGAAGATGTTCGGGGGAAAAAACGCTGCAGGGCGGAACAAGGATCTTCCTGTGATTAGAGAGGCGGCCGGCTCAGGCGATGATGGCGCGGACAGTGAGCGCCGCAACCGTTTTGAGGACTTTGAACGGGAAACGCGGGAGCGCCTTGAGGCACAATCCCATGAAATGCCGGGGCAGGCTTACTTCAGCCAATTACAGGCCCTGCAAGAAAGTATATCGGATCGCAGGTATCTGGACGCGGCAACCGCGGCACGCAAGAGCCTGCCGCTCATTCGCAAGTGGCTCGAGGATCCCAGAGGCAACGGCAAGAGGCTCAGCCTGAGCATGCCCGCGCTCACTCAAGGCGGCACCATGCTGGCCATCACCGGTGACCGGAAGGGACTGGCGATGCTACATGATGTGGTATCGGAATTCGATCATCTCGAGGAATACCGCGCCGATGCCGAAAAGCATCTTGTCGCCATCGAACTCTTCGACGCCATTCGCAAGGCTGTCGCCGCGAAGCCTGGCATCTTGCAGAACAAGATGAAGTCGGAGGTGGGCGCCGAGGATGGCCGCCTTGTCAGCAACCTGATCTCGTGGCTGGAGAAGGCTGGCGAGATCACCCGCGCCAAGAGCGGAAAGACCTACGCGCTCTACGTAGATGGCGTCGAGATGAGTGCCAAGGACGCTTCGGCAATCTACACCGAGCCGCCGCGTCCTGGGTCTCATCAGGCAAGATCCAAGCCGGGCAAGCCCATCGAACTCAACCTCGAAAAGCTGACCTTGTTGCCGCTGCCACCATCTCCGGAGGCCTGGAGCAGCCAGGTTACGCTGCCTGCAACCTCTGAAACATTCGAGGATGCCGAAAGCGCTTGGCGTGAACTTACTATAGAGGCGATCGCACCCGCGGATCGCCCGGACCCTGCCTTCCGGAAACACTTCACCACGCGCGGCGGTGTCCTTTCCTTTGATGATCTTGCAAAGTCCGAGGCAAGTCTCGGTGCGCCGGGTGCAGTGATGTTCACCTCCGAGCAGGACGGCACCCCCATGATCGAACGACTGGAGCGTCCGATCTATGCGCTTGATGTTCATCCCGAGGGCCAAGGCTTCGCGACACGGTCGAAAACGAATATTCTGACCGTCTATGGTGAGGACCTGAAGGTCGATTTCGAGACCGACCTTTCCGCCACGCCCGAAGTCGCAGCAGGGCGCCGCCGTCTCGATCTTGGCGGGGAAGGTGGTATCCTTTGGGGCGAACCCCACTTGGCGCTCAACTGTATCGCGCTCAGCCCTAACCGAGACCGCTACCTTTACACACATGTGGATGAAGCGTGGTGCATCGACCGGGACGGAAAGCCCCTCTGGGGTGTCCGCATGCCCGAGCGTCCGGTAGTGACCTATCATCAGACCTTCGAATTGGGCGGCATAGGCGGACATACGGGAACCGCCGTGGAAATCGAGGAGGCCCTCGAAGAGTTTGGGCTTGCGCTGCCGGTAACGCCGGATGAGATCCGGCGGCAATACCGCGGTCTGGTGAGGAAGCTGCACCCGGACCTCAGCCCAGGCAACGAGGAGCGGATGAAGGCGTTCAACGCGGCTTACGAGACTCTGACTGGGGCCAGCCACGATGATCTGCAGGGCATGGGAAGTGCCGAGGACTTGCTGACGTTCTCCGCCACCGTGACGTTCATGACCGGCGGCGGTCCTGAC
>JBFXGQ010000123.1:0-9576 GCA_050177915.1 Pseudodonghicola sp.
CGACGAAGGGCCAGACCGCCATCGCCAGCACCAGCTGTTCGACGGTGTCGGAAACCACCTGCCTGTCGATACCGGCACCGCGCACCGCCTCGGGCGCGGCGGCGTCGGTGCCCCGCCGCGCTGCGCGCCGGCCGATCATCGCCGCCAGCATCAGCCCCGGCGCCAGAAAGGCGCCCGGCAGAGCCACCGGGGCGGGCAGATAGGGCAGGCCCAGCAGAGCCGGCCCGGACAGGACCGCCAGCGCCCAGAGGGTGCCGGCGGCCGTGCCGATCAGGATGCTCCGGCGGTTGCCGGTCACCCACGCGCCTCGCGGATCAGCTTCAGGATGTCCTGCGCCGCGTGCGGGATGTTGGTGCCCGGACCGAAGATCGCCTTGACGCCATGGTCATAGAGGTACTGGTAATCCTGCTGCGGGATCACCCCGCCGCAGATCACGATGATATCCTCGGCGCCCGCCGCCTTCAGCGCCTGCACCAGCTGCGGCGCCAGCGTCTTGTGGCCGGCGGCCTGGGACGAGATGCCGACGACGTGCACGTCGTTGTCGATGGCGTCCTGGGCGGCCTCTTCCGGGGTCTGGAACAGCGGGCCCACGTCGACGTCGAAACCGATGTCGGCAAAGGCGGTGGCGATCACCTTGGCGCCGCGGTCATGGCCGTCCTGGCCCATCTTGACCACCAGCATCCGCGGCCGACGGCCCTCGGCCTCGGCGAAGTCCTCGACCGATTTCTGGATCGCGGCGAAGCCTTCGTCGCCCTCATAGGCGGCGCCATAGACACCGGCCAGCGTCTTGACCTCGGCGCGGTGACGGCCGAACACCTTTTCCATAGCCATGCTGATTTCCCCTACGGATGCGCGGGCGCGCGCGGCCTCCACCGCGGCCTCCAGCAGATTGCCTCCCTCTTCGGCGCGCCGGGTCAGTTCGGCCAGCGCGGCGTCGCAGGCGGCCTGATCGCGGGTGGCGCGGATGTTTTCCAGCCGGGCGATCTGGCTTTCGCGGACCTTGACGTTGTCGACATCGAGGATGTCGATCGGGTCTTCCTTGTCCTTGCGGTACTTGTTGACGCCGACGATCACCTCTTCGCCGCGGTCGATCATCGCCTGACGGCGCGCGGCGGTCTCCTCGATCCTGAGCTTGGGCATGCCGGAGGCCACGGCCTTGGTCATGCCGCCCATCTCCTCGACCTCCTGGATCAACTTCCAGGCCTCATCGGCGAGCTGCGCGGTCAGGCTTTCGACATAATAGGAGCCGGCCAGCGGGTCGACCACATGGGTGATGCCGGTCTCTTCCTGCAGGATCAGCTGGGTGTTGCGCGCGATCCGGGCCGAGAAATCGGTCGGCAGCGCGATCGCCTCATCGAGCGCGTTGGTGTGCAGCGACTGGGTGCCGCCCAACACGGCCGACAGCGCCTCGTAGGCAGTGCGGACCACGTTGTTATAGGGGTCCTGCTCCTGCAGCGACACGCCGGAGGTCTGGCAGTGGGTGCGCAGCATCTTCGAGCGTTCGCTCTTGGCGCCGAACTCGGTCATGATGCGGTGCCACAGCAGCCGCGCGGCGCGCAGCTTGGCGGCCTCCATGAAGAAGTTCATGCCGATGGCGAAGAAGAACGACAGACGGCCGGCGAACTTGTCGACATCCATGCCGGCGTTCATCGCCGCGCGGACGTATTCGCGCCCGTCGGCCAGGGTATAGGCCAGCTCCTGCACCAGGTTCGCGCCGGCCTCCTGCATGTGGTAGCCGGAGATCGAGATCGAGTTGAACTTGGGCATCTCGTTCGAGGTATATTCGATGATGTCCGAGATGATCCGCATCGAGGGTTCGGGCGGATAGATATAGGTGTTGCGGACCATGAACTCCTTCAGAATGTCGTTCTGAATGGTGCCGGCCAGCAGCGCCTTGTCGTGGCCCTGCTCCTCGCCGGTGACGATGAAGCTGGCCAGGATCGGGATCACCGCGCCGTTCATCGTCATCGACACCGACACCTGGTCGAGCGGGATGCCGTCGAACAGGATCTTCATGTCCTCGACGCTGTCGATCGCCACGCCGGCCTTGCCGACATCGCCGACGACGCGCGGGTGGTCGCTGTCATAGCCGCGGTGGGTGGCCAGGTCGAAGGCGACCGACACGCCCTGCTGACCGGCAGCCAGGTTGCGACGGTAGAAGGCGTTCGATTCCTCGGCGGTGGAGAAGCCCGCGTACTGCCGGATGGTCCAGGGGCGGCCGGCGTACATCGTGGCCTTCACGCCGCGGGTGAAGGGGGCGAAGCCCGGCAGCGTGCCCATATGGGGCAGCGTCGCGGTGTCTTCCTCGGTATAGAGCGGCTTGACCTCGATGCCTTCCAGCGTGGTCCAGTCCAGCGTCTCGACCGGCTTGCCGCGCAGCTCTTTCTCAGCCAGCGCCCGCCAGTCGTCTATCTTCTTCGTCATCTCGTCTTCCTCTTGTCACAACCGTTTGCGACGGGACCGGGCCCGCCTCTCTCCTGTCCGGATCGTCCACCAGCCGGGCCAGCCCGCCGGCGCCGCCGGTGATCCACATCAGATCGTCGGCATAGGTTTCGCGCAGCGCCGCCGCCTGGGCGTCGGAAAAGGGCTGCCAGCGGTCATTGCCCGGCGGCAGCTGCGCCGCCTCGGCCGGCGGCAGCCAGGCGCGCAGCTCGGCCAGCCGCGGCGTGGCGTTGAGCCAGCCGCGCGCATGGGTGCGCGGCGCGCGGGCGCCGGTGATCGCCTCGAGCTGCGCCTCAGGACGACCGCCGAAGGTCTCGTAGGGCAGCACCAGCAGCTCCGCCTCCGGCACGGCGCAGGCGATCTCCTCGATCACGTCGCGCCAGCTGCGGCGGCCCTGCGCCAGCCGCGCCAGCACCCCGGCCCCCGGCAGCCCTGCCCCGCGGGTGATCGCCTGCGACAGCGCCGCCGCCCAATAGGCATCGAGCGCGCGAATGTTCAGCACCACGGTCAGCGCATGGCCGTCGAAGGCCTGCGCCAGCCGTGCCAGCCGTTCGCCCAGCCCGCAATAGAGATCGGCCAGATGCAGGTTGGCGCGCGGCGATCCCATGATCGCGGCATCGCTGACGATCAGCCGCGCGGTGCCGGTCTCGGCCGCCTGCGCCAGGTTCAGCCGGACCCGGCCCGCCGCGCGGTGCACCGCCTCGGCCCGGGGCCGCGCCTCGGGTCCGGGCAGCAGGCCGGCGAACAGCCCGTGCCGGGTGCGGCGCGGGCCCCAGACCTGAATGCCGTCCGCGCGCAGCCGGGTGCCGTTGCACCACAGATAGTCCTGAAAACTGGTCGTCGCGCAGAGATGCGCGCCGATGTGCAGAATGACGTCCATCGCCGTCTCCGTCCTGGGATTGGCGGCCGCCCCGACCGGCCGTCTTGCGGGGAACGGGACGATTGTCATACCCAACCCCTGACGAAGCGATTAACGTTCAACTTTTTGTGGACCGGCGCGAAAACCATGGTCGCATTCCCCGGGTGCCGGCCTATATTTGGCCCGACAGGAGACCGCATGACCCGCACCCTAGCCCTTGTTCTTGCCGTATCTATTCCGTTCTCGGCCGCGGCCGCCGATGGCACCGCGCCGGCCGGCGACGCGCTGATCCAGCCCGCCGGTGACACCGAGCTGAGCGATTTCCTCTGGCTCAGGCGCCCGATCGTGATCTTTGCCGACACCGCGAACGATCCGCGCTTTATCGACCAGGTCGACATGCTCGAGGCCGAGGCCGAGCGGCTGCTGGAGCGCGACGTCATCGTGCTGACCGACACCGATCCCGGCGCCCGCAGCCCGGCGCGGCAAAAGCTGCGCCCGCGCGGCTTCCAGTTCGTGCTGCTGGCCAAGGATGGCACCGTGGCGCTGCGCAAGCCCGGCCCGCTGAGCGTGCGCGAGATCACCCGCACCATCGACAAGATGCCGATGCGCCAGCGCGAGGTCGAGGAACGCCGCGCCACGACCCCGGCCGAGTGATCCCTGCCGCCACGCTCGTAATGACGCCCTTTCCACGCGCTGCTAGGATTCGGCAGGCGACACAGGCGTGCGGATGCCGGATCAATCTGATGGAACAGGGCTGACGAAAGATGACGATACTTCGCTTCGAGGGCGATTTCACCCATATTGACGCAGCGCTGGAGACCGCGGGCGGCGCCCCCGCCGGCGTGCAGGAGAACAAGGCCAGCGCCTATCTGGACATGAGCGGCGCGTTGGGCGGCAGCATCGCATTCACCGGCGATTTCCAGCCCGTGCCCGAGCCCGGCACCGGGACCGGCACCGTCACCCGCGTCAAGATCCATGTGCATGACTACTGGGCGATGGACGACGTGCTCAATGCCACCTTCTCCGGGCTGTCTCTGCCCTTCGCCGACCTCTTCGTCGTACGGGAGAACAACTTCGACTACATCAAGGACGGCTGGCAAGCTGACCTCGGCATCGGTGATCTTGTCGTTCGGGGGGCGGATGCCTCGGACGACATCCTGGGCCCGGGCACCTTCATCGCCTTCGCCGGCAATGACATCATGCGCGCCGGCAGCGGCAACGACCGGTTCAACGCCGGCGCCGGTGACGACAGGGTCCTGGGAGAGGCAGGCGACGACATCCTGCGCGGCGGCCAGGGCAACGACGTCTTGCTGGGCGGCGCCGGCCGGGACATCCTGAAGGGCCAGGCCGGCCATGATCGTCTGTCGGGACAAGCCGGCCGCGACACGCTGGTCGGCGGCGCCGGCAACGATGTCTTCGTCTTCTCCGGCCGGGGCCGCGACGTGGTCCGCGATTTCGGCGACGGCAACGACCGGATCGAGATCACGGCGGCCGAGGATTTTTCCGACCTGCAGATCACGGCCACCGACCGCGGCGCGCTGGTCGGCTTCGGCGATGCCGAATTCCTGCTGCTCGGGGTCGACGCCGGCGATCTGACCGCCGGCGACTTCATCTTCTAGGCGGCGGCAGCGCGGCACCGTCCCGGCGCCGAAGCGCGCCGGGGGTCTGTGCCGATGATCTGCCGCCTGCCGGATCATGGGGTTATTCGAACTCCATGATCACATCGTCCACCGCCAGGCTGTCGCCGGCGGCGGCGTTGATCTTGGCGACGACGCCCTTGCGCTCGGCGCGCAGGATGTTCTCCATCTTCATCGCCTCGACGGTGCAGAGCGCCTGCCCCTCCTGCACTTCCTGACCGACCTCGACATCGACCTTCACGATCAGGCCGGGCATCGGGCAGAGCAGCAGTTTCGAGGTATCGGGCGGCAGTTTCTCCGGCATCAGCTCGGCCAGTTCGGCCTGACGCGGGCTGCGCACATGCACCTTCAGCTCGGCGCCGCGGCTGCGGATGCGGAAGCCCTGGGTGATCTTGCCGACCTTCAGCACCAGCGTTTCGCCGTCGACGTCGATCTCGGCCAGCTGGTCGCCCGGGGTCCAGTCGCTGGCCACCCGATGGCTGGAGCCATCGGCAAACCGCACGGTCGAGCCCTGGGGATCGGCGGCGACGGTCACCGGATAGGATTGCCCCTGCAGGCTGACCACCCAGTTTTCGCCGACATGGCGTTCGTGGTGGTCCATCCGACCGGAGATACGGGCGCGCCGGATCTCGGCCACCCGGTGCATCGCCGCAGCGCTCGCCGCGATCCGGCGCAGCGCCAGCTCGGGCAGTTCGACGCCGACGAAGCCCTCGGGGTATTCCTCGGCGATGAAGGCGGTGGTCATGTCGCCGGCGATGAATTTCGGGTGATCCATCACCGCGCTGAGGAACGGCAGGTTGTGACCGATGCCCTCGACCTCGAAGCCGTCCAGCGCGTTGCGCATTGCCTCGATCGCCTCGGCCCGGGTCGGCGCCCAGGTGCAGAGCTTGGCGATCATCGGGTCGTAGTACATCGAGATCTCGCCGCCCTCGTAGACGCCGGTGTCATTGCGCACCGCGGTCTCGCCGGCCGGCGCATCGCCCTGCCACTTGCCGTTCTTCAGCAACGGGCCGGCGGCCTGTTCCAGCGGCGGACGATAGCGCGACAGCCGCCCGATCGACGGCAGGAAGCCGCGATAGGGATCCTCGGCATAAAGCCGGTTCTCGATCGCCCAGCCGGTCAGCTTGACGTCGGCCTGGGTGATCGACAGCGGCTCGCCGGCGGCGACGCGGATCATCTGCTCGACCAGATCGACGCCGGTGATCAGCTCGGTCACCGGATGTTCCACCTGCAGCCGGGTGTTCATTTCCAAGAAGTAGAAGTTCTTCGACCCGTCGACGATGAATTCCACCGTGCCGGCGCTGGCGTAGCCCACCGCCTTGGCCAGGGCGACGGCCTGTTCGCCCATCGCCTTGCGGGTGGCCTCGTCCAGGAACGGGCTGGGGGCCTCTTCCACCACCTTCTGGTTGCGGCGCTGGATCGAGCATTCGCGCTCGCCCAGATAGACGCCGTTGCCATGGGTGTCGCACAGCACCTGGATCTCGATATGCCGCGGCTGGGTCACGAATTTCTCGATGAAGATGCGGTCGTCGCCGAAGCTGTTGGCCGCCTCGTTCTTGGACGACTGGAAGCCCTCGCGCGCCTCCTCGTCGGTCCAGGCGATCCGCATGCCCTTGCCGCCGCCGCCGGCCGAGGCCTTGATCATCACCGGATAGCCGATCTGGCCCGAGATCTTCACCGCCTCATCGGCATCCTCGATCAGCCCCATATAGCCGGGCACGGTCGACACGCCGGCGTCCTGCGCGATCTTCTTCGAGGTGATCTTGTCGCCCATCGCCTCGATCGACTTCACCGGCGGGCCGACGAAGACCACGCCCTCGGCCTCCAGCGCCTGGGCGAACTTCGGGTTCTCGGACAGGAAGCCATAGCCCGGGTGCACCGCCTGGGCGCCGCTGGCGCGGATCGCCTCCATGATCTTGTCGATCACGATATAGGACTGGTTCGCCGGCGGCGGGCCGATGTGCACCGCCTCGTCGGCCATCTCAACGTGCAGGGCGTTCTTGTCGGCATCGGAATAGACCGCGACCGTCTTGACGCCCATCTTGCGGGCCGTCTTGATGACGCGGCAGGCGATCTCGCCCCGGTTTGCGATCAGGATTTTATTGAACATTCCAGTCCCTTCCAGTACTGGGCCGGCGCGCATCCGCCCGGCCCGAAACAAAAGAAAGGCCACCGGGGCGAACCGCCCCGATGGCCTCGTCAGATAGCTGTGCTGCGGGCGTCAGACGCCGCAGAGTGTTCAGATCAGTTGCAAAGACCCGCGTCGTCGCAAAGCGCGCCACCGGCTGCGCCGATCGCGGCGCCGGCCGCGACGTTCCGGTCCATCGCGTCAGCCGCGAGGGCGCCGACAGCGGCGCCAGCCAGCGCGCGTTCGCCGTCGTTTTCGAGACATCCCGCCAGTGGCGCAAGCAACACCGGCACGACCAAGAGCTTGAGCATCCGCATACCGCTCTACCTTTCTTATGATTTTCTCTGCGACCTGTATTGGCAGAGCCCTGGAAAAGATCAATCGCCCGGTCACCCGCCTGACGGGCATCGGCACGGCTCCGCCGACCGGAAAGCGGGAAATCGCCGAAAAAGAAGGCGGGCAGGCCGGCGCGATGCGCCCGCACCTGCCCGCAACAGGAAGGGGTACGGAACAGATAGGTCGCGACACGCCGGCTTTCCGGTTGGCGCGCCGCATCGCCCACGCTGCCCCAAGCCGGCACGCCGGCCAAGCCCGATGCGACAGCCGCGCCGCTTTGGGCCGGTTTCCGCCGTTTTGCACCGATGTCCCGCAAGAACCCGCCGATGGTCATTCGAACACCTCGGGGAAAGACATCCGCGCCACCTCGACGTCGATCTGCAGCAGCGCCTCGTAGCTTTCGGGATCGAACGGATCCTCGGCGGCGATCACCTCGCGGCCGAACAGCCAGCTGAGCCGGCCGGCATCGAGATTGCCGCGCTCGAAGGGCTCATCGCCGAAGTTCTCCCACAGCGCCCGCATGAAGCCCGCGTCGGCGCGACGGTCGGCCGGCCGGCGGTCGGAAAACCGCTCGCGCCGGATCAGCGGGGTGACCCCCTTGGGATTGGCGCGGCGAATGGTGAACTGGAAATCGGTTCCGGGAAGACGGCCGGGAAAGCCGCGATGCTTCAGCATGACCGCGCCCCCCGGACAGGCCGCGCGGCGGCTGAGGGGACCGGCCCGCAGGCCGGCCCCGCGCAGAGCTTACTTGTATTTGCCGGTAAAGGCCGGCTCGACCGAGATCGGCTCGGGCGCGACCACGACATATTCCTGTTTCGGAGTGTTGTTGCATGCCGCGACGGTGGCAACGACGCCGACCATTGCGAGGAATTGGATGCTCTTCGACATCTGAGTCTCCTGACTGGCTCACTGATACCAACAGGGCGGATGCGCCCTGCCTGCCTCAACCCTGCGGTTGCCGCCGCTGTCCCGCGGCCTGCGTGAACCATATCCGAAGTCCCCCCGGAATGACATCCGTGACCCGCCGTCCCGGCGGTTTGTGGCAGCAAAGCCGCACCCTGTTCCATGCCTGAGCTTTGGCTCGCAACATGTTGTAGCATGGTCAAAACCCCTCCCAGATGCAGCGCATCTTGTCCGGCCTGTAGGCCTCGAAATACTGGGTTGCCTCGGGGTCCGAGGACCCGAAGGGCAGCGCCCGGTCGGCGAGCGAAATCACCACCCGGACCGGCGCAATGCCCTGCGCGGCGAGATAGGGCAAGGCAAAGCTTTCGCACAGCGAGTCGATGTCCTGCGCGCTGGCCTGCTGGCCGACGCCATGGCCGATCGCCGGGGCGACAAAGCGGAACCGCGCCCAGAGCGCGCCGGGGCCGTCGTCCAGCAGGACCTCCTGCAGGGTGACCTGCTGCCCGGAGGGAACGGCGATGCCATCGGCCGCCGCGCCGGTGGCGACGACGGTGTTTGCAGCGGCGAAGAGCGGAAGACCGGAGAAGGCGGACGCGAGCGCGAATGCGCAGCCCCGACCCCGCCATTGCTGACGAGCTCCTCCTGCCGGGGCTGCGTGCGCAACGCGGAACCCCCGTCGCGCTGTTCGATATCCGCTGAGCGGGATCATGACGCCGCGCGCCCCCGTCTGTCAAATGCGGAAATCACCGTTAGCGCAATAATATGTCGGAAAACGGCCCGCGAACGGCAAATCATTCCGGCGCCTCCTCGTCCCGGGTGGCGAAATCGGCGGGAGAGATGATCTCGATCAGCTCCATATCGTCGGAATGGCGGCATTCGCGGTGCCGGATGCCCGGCGGCTGCAGCACGCAGGAGCCGGCGCGCAGGATCTGCTCGCCCTGCCCCTCGTAGTCGAAGACCACCCAGCCGCGGGTCACATAGACCATCTGGAAGTCGAGCTCGTGACTGTGCCAGGCGCCCGGGCTTTCCAGCCCCGGCACCGCCCGGATCACATGGGCGCCGAACCGGCCCCTGGTGGCCGCCTTGATGCCCAGATGGCGGTATTCGAAGAAGGCACGCAGACCGGCGCCGACAAACGGGCTGTCGTCGGCGTGGCTGATGGTGAAGGCCTGGTTGTTCCAGAGCTGGGTAATGGCGTGCGCTCCCGGTCCCGCGAGGCCCCGCCGGCCGCTGTCGCAGCCGCCGGCGGGGATATGTTCAGCTGGAGATGA
>JBFXGQ010000124.1:0-9566 GCA_050177915.1 Pseudodonghicola sp.
CAAGCAGACCCTCGACCGCGGGCTGAAGCTGCTGGACGACGAGCTGGCCGGCCTGCCCGAGGACGCGGCGCTGCCGGGCGAGGCGGCGTTCAAGCTCTATGACACCTATGGCTTCCCGCTCGACCTGACCCAGGACGCGCTGCGCGAGAAGGGCCGCGCGGTCGATACCGACGGCTTCGACGCCGCCATGGCCGAGCAGAAGGCCAAGGCGCGCGCCGCCTGGGCGGGCTCGGGCGAGGCCGCCGATGCGACCATCTGGTACGACATCGCCGAGGCCAAGGGCACCTCCGAATTCCTTGGCTACGACACCGAGACGGCTGAGGGGCAGATCGTCGCCCTGGTCCGCGACGGCGCCGAACTGGCCGAGGCCACGGCCGGCGACAGCGTGCAGATCGCGCTGAACCAGACGCCGTTCTACGCCGAATCCGGCGGCCAGATCGGCGACACCGGCACGCTGCGGACCGACAGCGGCGTGGCGCGGATCATCGACACCCGCAAGACCGCCGGCGTCTTCATCCACTTCGCCGAAGTGGTCGAGGGCAAGCTGGTCGCCGGCGACGGTGCCCTGCTGGAGGTCGATCACGACCGCCGCAGCGCCATCCGCGCCAACCACTCCGCCACCCACCTGCTGCACGAGGCGCTGCGTCAGGCGCTTGGCGAGCACGTGGCGCAGCGCGGCTCGCTCAATGCCGCCGACCGGCTGCGGTTCGACTTCAGCCATGCCAAGGCGCTGACCGCCGAAGAGCTGGCACAGGTCGAGGCCGAGGTGAACGATTACATCCGCCAGAACACCCCGGTCGAGACCCGGATCATGACCCCGGACGACGCCCGCGGCATCGGCGCCCAGGCGCTGTTCGGCGAGAAATACGGCGACGAGGTGCGGGTGGTATCGATGGGCGTGCAGCCGGGCTCGGGCAAGGGCGCCGACCAGCGCACCTATTCGCTGGAGCTCTGCGGCGGCACCCATGTCAAGCGCACCGGCGACATCGGCGAATTCGTCCTGCTGGGCGACAGCGCCAGCAGCGCCGGCGTGCGGCGGATCGAGGCGCTGACCGGCCCGGGGGCCGAGGCCTATGTGGCGCGGATGCGCCGGATCCTGGCCGATCTGCAGGGCGAGCTGAAGGCCGCGCCGGACGAGCTGGTCGAGCGCGTGCGCGCCGATCAGCACCGCATCAAGGAGCTGAACAACGAACTGGCCCAGCTGCGCCGCGATCTGGCCATGGCCGGCAGCGGCAAGGCGGCGCCGGAGGTGCGTGAGATCGCCGGGGTGCAATTCGTGGCGCAGGTGCTGTCCGGCGTCACCGGCAAGGACCTGCCGCCGCTGATCGACGAGCACAAGGCCCGGCTGGGCAGCGGCGCGGTGCTGCTGATCGCCGACACCGGCGGCAAGGTCGCGGTGGCGGCCGGCGTCACCGCCGATCTGACCGACAAGCTGTCGGCGGTGGATCTGCTGCGCGCCGCGGTGGCCGAACTGGGCGGCAAGGGCGGCGGCGGCCGGCCCGACATGGCGCAGGGTGGCGGCACCGATGTGACCCGCGCCGAGGCCGCGATCAAGGCGGCCGAAGCCGTGATCGGGGGCTGAGATGGCGGCGCTCTGGATTTCGCATGTGACGGTGACCGACCCGGAGGCCTATGCCGCCTACGGTCAGGCCGCGCGGCCGGCGATCGAGGCTGCGGGCGGGCGGTTCATCGCCCGTCGCGCCGCCTTCACCCAGCTGGAGGGGCGCGAGCGGCCGCATCAGGTGATCGCGCGGTTCGACAGTGTCGACCAGGCGGTGGCCTGCTACAACTCCGCCGCCTATCAGGCCGCGCATGCGCTGGCCGAGGGCGCGGCGGAGCGCGAGCTCTGCGTGGTGGAGACCAGCGATGTGGCGCTGGACGCGCCCGGCGCGCTGTGGATCGCCCATGTCTCGGTCAGCGACGAGGAGGCCTATGGCAAATACGCCAAGCTGGCCGGTCCGGCGGTGGCCAAGCATGGCGGCGACTTCATCGCCCGCGGCGGCCATTTCGTGCAGCTCGAAGGGGTGGCGCGGCCGCGCAACGTGGTCGCCGTCTTCCCCAGCCTCGAGGCCGGGGTGACCTGCTATCGCTCGCCCGACTATCAGCAGGCGCTGAGCCACGCGCGCGGCGCCTCGGACCGCGAGCTGCTGGTGGTCGAGATCAACGCCTGAGGGGGGGCGGGAGCGGGCTGAACCAGCCGCTCCCGCGCCTCACAGCAGCAGATCCTCGACGATCTGGGAAATGAACTGCGATTTGCCGCTGGCGCCCGACTTGCGGTAGATCGAGGAGCACTGCGCCTTGACCGTGCCCAGCCGGGTGTCGCGCAGCGCCGCGATCTCGCCGATCGATAGCCCCTTGAGCAGCAGCCACGCCACCTCGGTCTCGGCCGGGGTCAGGTCGAAGCGCTGGAAATACTGGGTCACCACCTCGGTGAATTGCCCGGCGGTCAGGCGGTGGGCGGTCTCGGCGCGGCGCTTGGCGCGGCTGGCCTCGCGCGCCAGCACGACGCCCAGAAAGGCCCCCAGGATCAGGCCGAGGCTGGCACCGATCTGCACCAGTTCGCGCGCCTGCCAGCGCAGCGGCAGCGTCGGCAGGCCGAGGATCGAGGCCAGGATCTCCCACAGGAAATAGGCGCCGCACAGCGACTGGACCGCCACCAGCATCCAGACCAGGACGGGACGGTTCAGCATCGGGCACCGGCTGCCGCGCGATGGGCTGGCAGATCAGCCACCGTTGCCACCGCCGCCGCCTCCGGCGCCGCCGGCACCGCCGCCGCCCGCGCCATTGCCGCCGCTGTCGCCGCTGGTGCCGCCATGGCCCGGCTGGGCGCCGGTCGACCCGGCGTCGGGGCCGGTCGCCTGCATGAACAGCTGATCGTCGATGATCGCGCCGGTACGGCGGTTCAGCACCACCTCGCGCAGATAGCGGTCGTTGTGCGAGGTGATCAGGATGCGGCCGAGCAGGGTGCGGCTGACATCGGTGACGACATAGCCCTCGGCCTGCAGCGACTGGATCACCGGCGCGGCGATGGGCTCCTCGGCGCGCGCGGCGGGGGCGGCGGCGAACAGCAGCGCCGCGGCGAGCAGCAGGGGGCCGAAACGGCGGGTCAGGGGGGGCATGGGACCGATCATCGGAACAAGAACTGGGGGTTCGGCCGGCGCCTGTCAATGCGCGGCGGCCTGTGGGAGCGGGTCAGGGCCGCCCGGGAACGGGCATTCCCGTTGCGGCGGCCCTGTTTCGGGGACTGACGGGGACAGTCTGGCGTCAGTTGCGCCCCGAACCGCCGTGACCGGCGCCACCGGCGGCCGCCTGACCGCCGACGCTCGACGCGGCGGCGAAACCGCTGCGGTCACGCTGTTGCGTGCTGGTCATGCTGCGGGTGCGCAGCTGATCCTGCGACAGGTCGCGGGTCTGGGTGCGGCTCTGGGTGCGGATCTGCTTGCGCTCCAGCACCGCGAAGGCGCTGGACAGCCGCTGCGCCGCCGCGTCGAGCTGCAGCTGCGCCCGCGTCGTGGTGCGGGTCTGGGCCTGCGTCTGGGTCTGTGTCTGGGTCTGGAACAGCGGCTCGGCGCTGGCGGCGCCGACGGTGCCGGTGGCGATGAAAGCGGCGCCGATCAGGGCGGCGATACGGGTGTAGGCGGAACGTGTCATGGCTTTTCCTTTGCTTGCCTGTGCGTCCGGACGGCTGTTGGCGCCGCCTTGACCGTCAGCTAGCCCGCCCGCCGCGGCCGAGCCATTGCACAAAGGGCCGGTTTTGCCCCGCATAAGACCTTGGTTTATGGCGCCGGGCGCTCAGTAGGGGTTGCGGGGGCCGCGATCCTCGGACAGCGACTGTTGCCGACGCTGCACCAGCAGCTCGATCGCATCGGCCAGATGCTCTTCGGCGATGTTGTAGTCGCCGCGGGCGACGCGGATGCGGTGCGCCTCGATCATCACATCGGCATGGCTGCAGCCCATCGGCGGTTCGAACCGGTAGCACGCCAGTTCGATCAGCAGCCCCATCGGGTCGGTGAAATAGATCGAATCCATAAAGCCACGGTCCTTCGGCCCGGAATGGCGGATGCCGCGGTCGTCGAGCCGTTTCACCGCCTGGGCAAAGGTCGCATGCGAGACGCTGAAGGCCAGATGGTGGACGCAGCCCGGCTCGGTCGGCGTGCGGCGCGGGTCGGGCTTGCGGCCCTCGTTGGTGAAGACGGTGATCAGCCGGCCGTCGCCCGGGTCGAAATAGAGATGCCCCTCGTCGGGATTGTCCAGATTGGGTTGGTCGAAGACGAAGGGCATGCCCAGCAGGCCCTCCCAGAAGTCGATGGATGTCTGCCGGTCGGCGCCGGTCAGGGTGATGTGATGCACCCCCTGGGTCTGCAATTTGCGCATGGTCTCCTCCCTCTTGCGGCCAGACTAGCGCATCCGGGCGGGAAACAAAGCCTGTTGCCGGGGCGTCAGCCCCGGTTCGCGCCCGACCCGCCCCCCATCGGGCCGGGCGCGAACCTCTCCGCTTAAAGCCGGACCCGTGCCATTTCCAAAGAGAAAGGCCGCCCCGAGGGACGGCCTTTCGATCTGTGGGCGGAGGATCAGTTGGTCTTGGCCATCCGTTTCCGCTCATGCGGGTCGAGATAGCGTTTGCGCAGCCGGATCGCGTTCGGCGTCACCTCGACCAGCTCGTCGTCGTTGATATAGGCGATGGCCTCTTCCAGCGACAGGGTGACCGGGGTGGTCAGCCGCACCGCCTCGTCGGTGCCCGAGGCACGGACGTTGGTCAGCTTCTTGCCCTTCAGCGGGTTCACTTCCAGGTCGTTGTCGCGGCTGTGCTCGCCGATGATCATGCCCTGATAGACCTTGGCCTGCGCCCCGATGAACAGCTTACCGCGCTCTTCGAGGTTCCACAGCGCATAGGCCACCGCCTCGCCGTCCTCCATCGAGATCAGCACGCCCTGGCGCCGGCCCGGGATCGCGCCCTTGTAGGGCGCCCAGCTGTGGAACACCCGGTTCAGCACGCCGGTGCCGCGGGTGTCGGTGAGGAATTCGCCATGATAGCCGATCAGCCCGCGCGACGGCACATGGGCGATGATCCGGGTCTTGCCGGCGTTCTGGCGCATCTCGACCAGCTCACCCTTGCGGGTGCCCGTCAGCTTCTCGATCACCGCGCCGGAGTATTCGTCATCGACGTCGATGGTGACTTCCTCGATCGGCTCCAGCCTCTGGCCGTTCTCTTCGCGCA
Organism: Pseudodonghicola sp.; assembly: GCA_050177915.1. Classification (GTDB taxonomy): domain Bacteria; phylum Pseudomonadota; class Alphaproteobacteria; order Rhodobacterales; family Rhodobacteraceae; genus Pseudodonghicola. The sequence continues at coordinate 5,219 of JBFXGQ010000124.1, forward strand.
TGATCACCTGCGGGCGCGAGATCGACAGCTCGAAGCCCTCGCGGCGCATGTTCTCGATCAGCACGCCCATCTGCAGTTCGCCCCGGCCCGAAACCTCGAAGGCCTCGCCGCCCGGGGTGTCGGCGATCTTGATGGCGACGTTGGATTCCGCCTCTTTCATCAGGCGTTCACGGATCACGCGGCTCTGCACCTTCTTGCCGTCGCGGCCGGCCAGCGGGCTGTCGTTGATGCCGAAGGTGACGGTGATGGTCGGCGGGTCGATCGGCTGGGCGTCGAGCGGTTCGTCCACCGCCAGCGCGCAGATGGTGTCGGCCACGGTGGCCTTTGACATGCCGGCGATGCTGATGATGTCGCCGGCGACGCCTTCGTCGATGTCCTGCTGGCCCAGACCGCGGAAGGCCTGCACCCGGGTGACGCGGAACTGTTCGATCTTCTGGCCGATGCGGCTGATCGCCTGCACGGTCTGGCCGACCTTGACGCGGCCGGTCTCGATCCGGCCGGTCAGGATGCGGCCGACGAAGGGGTCGGAGCCCAGCGTGGTCGCCAGCATCCGGAAATCCTCGTCCTGATGCTTGATCTGTTTCGGCGCCGGCACGTGGTTCACGATCAGATTGAACAGCGCGTGCAGGTCCTTGCGCGGCCCGTCCAGCTCGGCATCGGCCCAGCCGGAGCGGCCCGAGGCGTACATATGCGGGAAGTCGAGCTGATCCTCATCGGCATCGAGCGAGGCGAAGAGGTCGAAGCATTCGTCCAGCGCGCGGTCGGGCTCGGCATCGGGCTTGTCGACCTTGTTCAGCACCACGATCGGGCGCAGACCCAGCGCCAGCGCCTTGGAGGTGACGAACTTGGTCTGCGGCATCGGACCTTCGGCGGCATCCACCAGCAGCACCACGCCATCGACCATCGACAGGATCCGCTCGACCTCGCCGCCGAAGTCGGCGTGGCCGGGGGTGTCGACGATATTGATGCGGGTGCCTTTCCATTCGACCGAGGTGGGCTTGGCGAAGATTGTGATGCCGCGCTCGCGTTCCAGGTCGTTGCTGTCCATGGCCCGTTCGGCCACGGCCTGATTTTCACGGAAAGCGCCGGATTGTTTCAGCAACTCGTCCACCAGCGTGGTCTTGCCGTGGTCAACGTGCGCGATGATCGCAATATTGCGAAGGTCCATATGTTCTGCCTCGGATGCGGGAATTGCTGCGCGCATAACGCGCTGCAACGCAGAACGCCAGTAGAAAACGCCCGCTAATGCCCGGTGGAGCCGGAGAACAGGTTGATGACGGCAATGCCGGCAATGATCAAGCCCAGACCGAGGATCGCCGGCAGGTCCAGCTTCTGGCCGAAGACGGCGAAGCCGATGGCGGCGATGAACACGATCCCGAGCCCGGACCAGATCGCATAGACGATGCCGACCGGCATATAGCGCAGCACCAGCGCCAGCAGATAGAAGCTGAGGCCATAGGCCACCACCACCAGCAGCGAGGGCAGCAGCCGGCTGAACTGCTGGCTGGCCTGCAGCGCCGAGGTGCCGATGGTCTCGGCGGCGACGGCCAGGATCAGATAGATGTAATGGGCGGGCATGTGAACCTCCGCGCGCGGCACCGGCCCTGTCTTCCCGGAAACCGCGCGGCGAGGCAATAGAAAAAGCCGCCCCGCATGGGGGCGGCCCGGGCGCGCGCGGCTCAGCCGACCAGCGCGGCGTTCAGGTTCTCGTCGACCTTTTCGAGGAAGCCCATGGTGGTCAGCCACTTCTGGTCCGGCCCCACCAGCAGCGCGAGGTCCTTGGTCATCCAGCCGGCCTCGACCGTGTCGACCACCACCCGCTCCAGCGTCTCGGCGAAACGCATCAGCGCCGCGTTGCTGTCGAGCTTGGCGCGATGCTTGAGCCCGCCGGTCCAGGCGTAGATCGAGGCGATCGAGTTGGTCGAGGTCGCCTTGCCCTGCTGGTGCTGGCGGAAGTGGCGGGTGACGGTGCCATGCGCCGCCTCGGCCTCGACGTTCTTGCCGTCCGGCGTCATCAGCTGCGAGGTCATCAGCCCGAGCGAGCCGTAGCCCTGCGCCACGGTATCGGACTGCACGTCGCCGTCGTAGTTCTTGCAGGCCCAGACGTAACCGCCCGACCATTTCAGCGAACTGGCCACCATATCGTCGATCAGCCGGGGTTCGTACCAGATGCCCTTGTCCTTGAAGGCCTCGGCGAATTCCTCCTCGAACACCTGCTGGAACAGGTCCTTGAAGCGGCCGTCATAGGCCTTCATGATGGTGTTCTTGGTCGACAGATAGACCGGCCAGCCCAGGTTCAGCCCGTAGTTCAGCGAGGCGCGGGCGAAGTCGATGATCGACTGGTCGAGGTTGTACATCGCCATGGTGACGCCGGCCGAGGGGGCGTCGTAGACATCGCGTTCGATCACCGTGCCATCCGCGCCCTCGAACTTCAGCGTGATCTTGCCCGGCCCCGGAAAGCGGAAATCGGTGGCCTTGTACTGATCGCCGAAGGCATGGCGGCCGACCACGATGGGCTTGGTCCAGCCCGGCACCAGCCGGGGCACGTTGCGGCAGATGATCGGGGCGCGGAACACCACGCCGCCCAGGATGTTGCGGATGGTGCCGTTGGGGCTGGGATACATGCGCTTGAGGCCGAATTCCTCGACCCGCGCCTCGTCGGGGGTGATGGTGGCGCATTTGACGCCGACGCCGACCTCCCTGATCTTCAGCGCCGCGTCGACGGTGATCCGGTCGTCGGTGCGGTCGCGCTCGAGGATGCCGAGATCGTAATAGAGCAGATCGACATCGAGATAGGGCAGGATCAGCTTCTGCTTGATGAAGTCCCAGATGATCCGGGTCATTTCGTCGCCGTCGATATCGACGATCGGGTTGTCCACCTTGATCTTGGTCATCGGTGCGGTCCCTGTGGTTGCGGAGGAGGAGGAGCGAAGGAGTCGGGCGCGGTGTAGACCAATTCCACGGGCGGCGAAAGTTTGTATACCGAGGTATACCGATTTGTCGCAGCCAGATCCGCCCACCGCCGGCGGGACGCCGAAAAATCAGACAGAGAGGTCGGGCAGGGCGGTCAGACGGTCTCGTCGCGGGTCTCGTCGCGGCGGGCGAAGAACGCCGCCAGCTTCGGCCGCAGCCAGTCCCACAGGCCGGGCGCACCGCGGCGCACGGGCGCGCCGATGCGGGTCTCCATCTGCGCCATGGTGACGTTGTATTCGTCCCAGGTGCCGCCGCCGTTTTCCAGGTTGATCACCGGGCTCTGGAACCGGTCGATCGCCTTGGCGAATTGCGCGTCGGGGGTCTCGGCGGCCTCGAACTCCTGCCAGAGGATCAGAAAGTCCCGGCCCTGATCGGCCGGCAGCAGGCCGAAGATCCGCTCGGCCGCGGCGGCCTCCTTGGCGGCCATGGCGGCGTGGTCGACGGCACCGTGGATCGGCGCGTCGCCGGCATCGATTTCGACGATGTCGTGCAGCAGCAGCATCTTCAGCACCCGGTCGATGCTGACGCCGGGGCCGGCCTGATCGGCCAGCACCAGCGCATGCAGCATGATGTGCCAGCTGTGTTCGGCCGAATTCTCGCGCCGGGCGCCGCCGATCAGCCTGGTGGCGCGCAGCACCGATTTCAGCTTGTCGGTCTCTTTCAGAAACGCGATCTGCGCGTCGAGACGCACGGTCTGCGGGTCGGTCATGCAAAGCCTTTCCCGCCACCCGGCCCGGGGACCGGCGCGGCGCTGGTCCCCGGATCGGGTCTTATCGGGTGTTCTCGGTCAGCCGCCGCTTCACGTAATCGGAGACATTGCCGATCATCGTGTCCATGTGCGGCCCCTGGAAGAAGTGGTCGGCGCCCTCGATCTCCTGATGGGTGATCGTGATGCCCTTCTGTTCATGCAGCTTGCCGACCAGCGCGGTGGTATCGGCCGGCGGCGCCACCCGGTCGGCGGTGCCGATGATGATCAGCCCGGACGAGGGGCAGGGCGCCAGGAACGAGAAGTCGTACATATTGGCCGGCGGCGACACCGAGATGAAGCCGGTGATCTCGGGCCGGCGCATCAGCAGCTGCATGCCGATCCAGGCGCCGAAGGAGAAGCCCGCGACCCAGCAATGCTTGGAGTTGTTGTTCATCGACTGCAGGTAATCCAGCGCGGCGGCGGCATCCGACAGCTCGCCGATGCCCTGGTCGTATTCGCCCTGGCTGCGACCCACGCCGCGAAAATTGAACCGCAGAACGGTGAATCCCATGTTGTAGAACGCGTAGTGCAGGTTATAGACGACCTTGTTGTTCATCGTGCCGCCGAACTGCGGGTGCGGATGCAGAACGATGGCGATGGGGGCGTCTTTTTCCTTCTGCGGGTGAT
>JBFXGQ010000125.1:0-9531 GCA_050177915.1 Pseudodonghicola sp.
GTCCTGGCGATAGTCTTCGGTGTCCTGTTGCGGCTATGGAACATCCACAACGATCCTGCCTTGTGGCTGGACGAAGTCTTTTCGGCGCAGGTGGCGGAAAGCCCGCTGCGGGATCTGTTGCTGGCGATACCGCGCTTCGATACCCATCCGCCGCTCTATTACGTGCAGCTGCATTTCTGGAGTTTGCTGGGCGATGGCGACCGCTGGATGCTGCTGAATTCGGTCGTGCTGGATGTGCTGGTCATGCTGTCGCTGTTCCACATCGCCGGGCGGCACTGGGGGCGCGATACCGGGCTCTGGGTGGCGGCGGTCTATGCCGTCCTGCCGCTGAACGTGTTCTTTGCCCAGAACCTGCGGATGTATGCGCAGTTCTTTCTGCTGGTGGTCTGGCTGTGGCACATGCTCGAACTGCGGGTGGGCGCCGGAAACGCCTCGGCGGGGGGGCGGATCGGCACGCTGCTGCTGGGCCTGGCCACGACGCTGACCCATGGGATGGGCTTCTTCGTCGTCTTCTTCGTCTATCTTCAGGCCCTGGTCCGCATTTGGCGCGGCCACCGCGCGTCCGAGGGGCTGCGCCCGGCGGCGCTGCTGGTGCTGGACTACCTGCCGGTTGCCCTCGCGGCCGGCTATTCGCTGGGCATCGGCTCGTTCCGCCGGACCGAGGGCATGGCCAACCTGGATTTCGCCAGCCTGGGGATACATCTGACGATCAGCCTGTTCGGCATGGAGTTTCCGGTACCGGTCATCGCCGGGTATCTCGGCGTGCTGCTGCTGCTCGTGCCGCTGCTTTGGAATGCCCGCGCGCGCGAGGTGCTGCTGTGGATGGTGCTGCTGCCGGCGGCCACGCTGCTCCTGCTGTCGCTGACGGTCAAAAGCGTCTTCATGTATCGCACCGTGGGTCTGTTTTCACCTTTCATGGCGATGGCGATGGGCATCTTCTATGCCGGCACCTGGCGACCCGAGAACGGTGCCGGCCGGGGCCGCCTCCTGTCCCTGCTGTCGATGGTCGTGCTGATCCTGGCATCGCTGAACTCCTCGCTGTCGTTCCGCAAGGAGGGCTATCGGGACATCGCCACCCTGTGGGACCGCGAAGCCTCACCGCAGGCGGTGCTGTTCGTGAACGGCTCGGTCAACCTGTGGGGGATTGCGCGCTACTTGCCCGGTGCGCCGCGGATCTCGGCACTGGATGTGCAGCCGCCGCCCCGTGAGGGCATGCTGGCGCTGAAGCGCAAACTGGAAGGCGGCTTTTTCGACCGGGCCGGCCTGTTCGGCCAAACCGACCACCTGCAAGTCGGCCAGCGCCAGATCTGGCCCTATGTCGACCCCGCCCGGCTGGAGACCCTTTCGTCCTATTGGGTCCTGGACCAGGCGAGGATCGGTTGCGCCCGATCCGGCGACCGGGTGCTGCGGGAATTCGCGATCCCCGGGAAATGGCTGGGAGAATGTGGGCCGGCGGGGAACTGACCGGCCAGTCCGGCGACACCCGGATCGCCCGCGCCGGCGAACGGCGTCTTTTCGCCCCGGCAGGTGCGATCTGGGCCTTTCCCATCGCCCCGCCGCGTGCCAGATTCACCGCATGACGGACGCGCGAACAGACATTGTGATCATCGGCGGCGGCATCGCCGGGCTGTCGGCCGGGGCGCGGCTGGCGCCGCAGGCCCGTGTCACCCTGCTGGAGGCCGAGGCCGCCACCGGCTATCACGCCTCGGGCCGCTCGGCGGCGCTGTACGAGGCGAGCTATGGCATGCCCTCGACCATGGCGCTGGCCCGCGCCAGCGGCGATTTCTTCCTGCGCGAGACCGATTACCTCAGCCCGCGCGGGCTGATGCTGGCGGGGCTGACGACCGAGGCCAAGGATTTCCGCAAGGATCTGGCCGAGATGCACATGCAGCAGATCACCCCGCAGGAGGCGCGGGCGCTGGTGCCGATCCTCAACCCCGACGCGGCGGCGCTGGTGGGCTACAGCCCCGAGGCCTGGGATATCGACACCGACCGGCTGATGCAGGACTTCGCCAGGACGATCCGCGCCAACGGCGGCCAGGTGCTGACCCGGGCGCCGGTCACCGCCATCGCCCGCACCGGCCGCTGGCAGGTCACCACGCCGCAGGGCGTGATCGAGGCCGACCTGCTGATCAATGCCGCCGGCGCCTGGGCCGACGAGGTGGCCAAGCTCGCCGGCATCGCCCCGATCGGCCTGACCCCGATGCGCCGCTCGATGGCGCGGGTGGCGGCCCCCGAAGGGCAGGACCCGGCGCGCTGGCCGATGATCTTCGGCGTCGACGAAAGCTGGTACATGAAGCCCGACGCCGGCGCCCTGCTGGTCTCCCCCGCCGAGGAGGAGCCGACGACGCCGCATGACGCCTGGGCCGAGGATATTGTGCTGGCCGAGGGCATCGCCCGCTATGAGACGTTCGTGACCGCGCCGGTGACCCGGATGATCTCGAACTGGGCGGGGTTGCGCAGCTTCTCCCCCGACCGCAACCTGGTGATCGGCCACGACCCGCGGGATCACGGCTTTTTCTGGCTGGCCGGCCAGGGCGGCTACGGTTTCCTCACCAGCCCCGCCGTCAGCCAACTGGCCGCCGACCTGATCCTGGGCCGCGCCCCGGCGATGGAGGCCAGCATCTGCGCCGCCCTCAACCCCGGACGTTTCGACCGATGACCCATCGCCTGACCCTGCCCGACACCGCCAGCATCGCCGACAAGGGCGAGGGCGACAAACTGGTGGCCCCCTCGGCCACGCGCAACTGCGATGCGATCTGCGACCTGCTGGCCCAGGTGGCGCCGCAGCAGGGCCGCGCGCTGGAGATCGCCAGCGGCACCGGCCAGCATGTGGTGGCCTTCGCGGCGCGGTTTCCCGGGCTGCACTGGCAGCCCTCCGACCCCGAGCCCAGCCGCCGCGCCAGCATCGACGCCTATGCGGCCGACAGCGGCTGCGGCAATATCGCGCCCGCGCTCGACCTCGACGCCACCCGCCCCGGCTGGGGGGCCGAGCTGCGCGGTCAGGATCTGATCGTGCTGTGCAACTTGCTGCACCTGATCCCGATGGACTGGGTCGAGGCGCTGATCGGCGAGGCGGCACAGGCGCTGGCCCCGGGCGGGCGCATCCTCCTCTATGGCCCCTTCATGCGCGCGGGCGAGCTGACCAGCCCCGGCGACGAGGCGTTTCACGCCAGCCTCACCGCACAGGATCCGCGGATCGGCTACAAGGACGATTTCGACGTGATGGACCTGTTGCAGGACGTCGGGCTGGAGATGGTCGAGGTGATCGAGATGCCGGCGAACAATCTGGCGCTGGTGGCGGAAAAGCCGGCTTTCTGATCAAGATCAAAGTCTTTCGCGGCGGAGCGTGGTCAGTGACCGCAAACCTGACTGCGAAAGGCATCAAAATGAGCTGGAAAGAAAAACTCCCCCTGATCCGCAACGGCCTGCGCAACCTCAACGGTGCCAACCCCGAAGCGATGCGCGGCTTCACCGGGCTGGGCAAGGCGGTGAAGGAAGGCGGCGTCCTGGAGTTCAAGACCAAGGAATTCGTGGCCCTCGGCATCGCTGTGACGGACCGTTGCGAATCCTGCATCGCGCTGCATGTTGAGACGCTGGTCAAGATCGGCGCCACCCGCGAAGAGGTCGCCGACGTGCTGGGCATGTGCATCCAGATGGGCGGCGGCCCCGCCATGATGTACGCCGCCAAGGCGCTGGAATGCTATGACGAGCTGAGCGCGGAATAAGCCGCGCTCAGGCTCAGATTGACCGAACCGGGAGGACTGCGATGAAATCTCATGCATGGGCCGCGCTGGCGGCGTTCCTGATCGCTGGCCCGACGCTGGCCGCCGGCACCGGTCAGGGCGCTGGTCAGGGTGCTGGTCAGGGTGCCGGGGACGGCACCGGCGTCGCGCCGCATTTCCTTGAGAACTGGGATCTGGACGGCGACGGCCAGGTCACCCGGGACGAGGCGCGCGAACGGCGCGGCGACGTCTTCTTCATGTTCAACAATGACGACAGCGGCGCGCTCGACAGCGCGGAATACGATCTGTTTGACGAGACCCGCGCCGCCGACATGGCAAACGCCGGCGCCCGGCAGGGCATGCAGCCGCGACCGAACTCGCCGGCGGCGCTGCTGGACCGGGACTACACCGACGCCGATCACGACGGTCTGGTGACGCGGGAAGAGTTCATGGCCGCCACCGACGCTTGGTTCGACCGGGTCGACCGCAACGGCGACGGGGTGATCACGCTGGACGATTTCGGGCGTCGCAAGAACTGACCCCCAAGGGGCGAGCGGCGTACCGCTCGCCCGCCTCAGCGCAGGCCGCCGCGCAGGGCCGCGAAGAGACCGCCCAGCAGCAGCGCCGGCAGCACGAACAGCTTGAAGACGAAGACCGCCAGGATCGCCACGAAGCCGCCGACCAGATCGTCGGCGCGCAGATAGAGGTTCTGCGCCAGTTCCTGATAGCGGTCGATCTCGCCCAGGGCGGAGCGGATGTTGGCGCCCCAGCCGCCCTCCCCCGCCGCCTCGGCCTCGGGCATGTCGACCTGGGCCGTGATCTCCTCGATCACCGCCATGTTGCGGTCCCAGATGCGGTCTGTCATCGGCCCAGCCAGCAGCGCCGACAGCACGAAGACCAGCGGCAGCGCCAGCGACAGCGCGCCGCCGTACCAGCCCAGCCGCCGCGCCACCGGCACCAGCCCGCCGCGCCCCAGCGCCCCCAGGATCAGCGCCAAGGCCAGCAGGGCAAATCCCACCGCCCCCGTCGGCGCCATCGCCACTGACAGCACCCCGGTCGCCACCATCACGGCGAAGACGGCGGAGGCCACCCGTTCCACCGTGTCGTCGACGGGCTCCAGCAATTTCAACGGCTGCGCGCTGCCCGAGACCACCATGGAACCGCCGACCTCGATCTCCTGCGCCGCCGAGAGCACGGCGTTGAGCGTGCGCAGGGTGACATAGACCCCCGCGCTCGTCACCGCGACCGAGCGGGCATAGCTCTCCGCCCGCCGCGCCAGCGGGTTGGCCTCGTAGAAGGCCGCCGCGAACAGGGCCAGCCCCGCCAGCAGGACCAGCACCAGCTGCCGGGCGGCGCGCGGCTCAGCCATCGGCGCGGATCGCGGCGTTCTGCGGGTCATAGGGGCTGTCCTCGACCACCTCGGCCGGCCACAGCTGGCTGAACATCCGCACCTGCAGCCGACTGCCCGGCACGGCCAGATCGGGTTTGACATAGCCCATGCCGATCGACTTGCCGAAATGCACCGAATAGCCGCCCGAGGTCAGCCGCCCGACCCTCAGCCCGTCGAGATAGAGCGCCTCGCGCCCCCAGGGATCGGCATCCGCCGGACCGTCGATCAGCAGGGTGCAGCATTTGGCGCGGATCCCCTTCCCCTCCATCGCCGCCTTGCCGTGGAAGTCTTTGCCAAGGTCGACGAAACGCGGCAGATCGGCCTCCAGCGGCGTGGCGTCGCGGCCCAGTTCGGTGCCGAAGGCGCGATAGCTCTTCTCCTGCCTGAGCCAGTTCTGCGCCCGCGCGCCGACCAGCTTCATCCCGTGTTTCGCCCCGGCCTGCATCAACTGATCCCAGAGGTAGGTCTGCATCTCGATCGGATGGTGCAGTTCCCACCCCAGTTCGCCGGTGTAAGCCACGCGGATGGCGCGGACCGGGCACATGCCCAGCTCGATATTGCGCATGCTGAGCCAGGGGAAACGCTTGTTCGACAGCACGGTCGCCGGGTCGGCATCCTTGACGATCTCCTTCAGCACGTCGCGGGACTTCGGCCCGGCGATGGCGAAGACGCCCCATTGGCTGGTGACGTCCTGGATCTCGATATAGCCGAACTCGGGCGCCTTGTCCTCGGCGGCCTTGCGCAGAAAATCGGCGTCATAGGCGGCCCAGGCGCCGGCGGAGACCAGGTAATATTCGTCCTGCCCCAGCCGCACGATGGTGTATTCGGTGCGGGTGGTGCCGGCGGCGGTCAGCGCATAGGTCAGGTTGATGCGGCCGACCTTCGGCAGCTTGTTGCAGGTGAACCAGTCGAGAAATTGGGTGGCGCCGGGGCCCTTGACCACGTGTTTGGCAAAGGCGGTGGCGTCGATCAGCCCGACGCCCTCGCGGATCGCCTTCGCCTCCTCCACCGCATATTGCCACCAGCCGCCGCGGCGGAAGCTGCGGGCGGCGTGGTCGTCGAAGCCTTCGGGCGCGTAGTAGTTCGGCCGCTCCCACCCGTTCACCTGTCCGAACTGCGCGCCCAGCGCCTTTTGCCGGTCATAGGCGGGAGCGGTGCGCAGCGGCCGGCAGGCTTCGCGTTCCTCGTCCGGGTGGTGCAGGATGAAGACATGCTCATAGCATTCCTCGTTCTTGCACGCGGCGTATTCGGTGGTCATCCAGGAGCCGTAACGCTTGGGGTCGAGGGCGGCCATGTCGATCTCCGCCTCGCCCTCGACCATCATCTGGGCGAGGTAGTGGCCGGTGCCCCCGGCCGCCGTGATGCCGAAGCTGAACCCCTCGGCCAGCCACATGTTGCGCAGGCCGGGCGCGGGACCGACCAGCGGATTGCCGTCGGGGGTGTAGCAGATCGGGCCGTTGAAATCGTCCTTGAGCCCCACGGTCTCCGACGAGGGAATCCGATGGATCATGCTCATATATTCCGCCTCGATCCGCTCCAGATCCAGCGGGAAGAGGTCGGCGCGGAAGCTTTCCGGCACGTCATAGAGGAACCGCGCCGGCGCGCCCCGCTCATAGGGCCCCAGGATCCAGCCGCCACGCTCCTCGCGCACATACCATTTGGCATCGGCGTCGCGCAGCACGGGGTGTTCACCATGGGTCTTGCGGAACTCCACCAGCGCCGGATCGGGTTCGGTGACGATATACTGATGTTCCACCGGGATCGCCGGGATCTTGATGCCCAGCAGCCGCGCGGTGCGCTGCGCATGGTTGCCGGTGGCGGTGACGACATGCTCGGCGGTGATCACCACCTGTTCCTCACTCGGCACCAGATTGCCGCCCCTCTCGCCCATCTTGGTGCAGGTCACGCGCCATTCCGCCCCGGTCCACTCATAACCGTCGACCTGCCATTTGCGCACGATCTCGACGCCCCGCTGCCGCGCCCCCTTGGCCATCGCCTGGGTCACATCGGCGGGGTTGATATAGCCGTCGGTGGGGTGGAACAGCGCCCCCTTCAGATCCTCGGTCCGCACCAGCGGCCAGCGGTCCCCGATCTGCGCCGGCGTCAGGAACTCGTAGGGCACCCCCACGCTCTCGGCGGTCGCGGCGTAGAGCATGTATTCGTCCATGCGGTCCTGGCATTGCGCCATCCGCAGGTTGCCCACCACGGCGAAACCGGCGTTCAACCCGGTCTCCGCCTCCAGCGTCTTGTAGAACCTGACCGAATAGTCGTGGATATGGCCGGTGGCATAACCCATGTTGAAGAGCGGCAGCAGACCCGCGGCATGCCAGGTCGAGCCGCTGGTCAGCTCGTCGCGCTCCAGCAGCATCACCTCGGACCAGCCGGCGCGGGCCAGGTGATAGGCGATCGAGGCGCCGACGGCACCGCCGCCGACGACCAGGGCTTTGACATGGGTCTTCATGGATGCGCGCTCCCGGCGAATGACTCTGTTCCCCCAGAGTTATGCCACGCCCACGGGCCGGTCCGGGAAGTCATCCGACCGAAATATCGCCAAAACCGACCTCGGCGCCGCTTCCGCGCGCCGCCGCCCGCTCTCTTCCCCGGGTCCCCGCAACTGGCGGCCACGACCGCCGGGCGCGTCCCGGTCTTTTTCTGGCCGAAAATATCCCCGCCGGAGGCTCCCGCAATCAACGCCGCCGCCGCCTCCCGACACGCCCGCCGGACCGCCTCCGCTCCCCCCCTCCCCCTGGCGGGGGGAGGGACAGCGAGGGGGTCTCAGCTCAGACGATCTTGCCCGGGTTCATGATGTTGTCGGGATCGAGCGCCGCCTTGATCGCCGCCATATAACGGGTGGCCGGCCCCAGTTCCTTTTGCAGATAGGGTTTCTTGCCCTGGCCGATGCCATGCTCGCCGGTGCAGGTGCCCTCCATCGAGATCGCCAGATCGTTCAGCCAGCCGACGAATTCGTCGGCCTTGGCGATCTCCTCGGGGTTGTCCATGTCGATCAGCGGCAGGCAGTGGAAGTTGCCGTCGCCCACATGGCCCACGATGGGAGAGATCAGCCCCATCTCCGCGGCCTTGGCCGCCGCGGCGCCGACGCATTCGGCCAGCCGCGAGATCGGCACGCAGACATCGGTCGACAGCCCCTTGGCGCCGGGGCGCAGCCCGTGGCTGGCCCAGTACATGTCATGGCGCGCCTGCCACAGCTTGTTGCGCTCCTCGGTGCTGGTGGTGGCGGCGAAATCGCTGCCGCCGAATTCCTCGGCGATGCCGCCGAAGGTCTCCGCCTGTTCCACCACCCCGGTTTCCGAGCCGTGGAATTCCAGCAGCAGCAGCGGCGTTTCCGGCAGGTCGAGCTTGGAATAGGCATTGGCCGCGCGCACGCTCAGCGCGTCCAGCAGTTCGATCCGCGCCACCGGGATGCCGTACTGGATCGTCATCATCACCGCCTGACAGGCGGCGTCCACGCTGGGGAAGGAACAGCGCGCCGAGGAGATCGCCTCGGGGATGCCCTGCAGGCGCAGGGTGATCTCGGTGATCAGCCCCAGCGTGCCCTCGGCGCCGACCATCAGCCGGGTCAGGTCGTAGCCGGCCGAGCTCTTCTTGGCGCGGGTGGCGGTGCGGATCACCTCGCCGTCGGGCATCACCACCTCGAGCGCGATGACATTGTCCTTCATGGTGCCGTAGCGCACCGCATTGGTGCCCGAGGCCCGGGTCGAGGCCATACCGCCGAGCGAGGCATTGGCGCCCGGGTCGATCGGGAAGAACAGCCCCTGATCGCGCAGATGGGTGTTCAGCTGCTCGCGCGTCACGCCGGGCTGGATCACGCAATCCAGATCGCCCGCATGCACGGCGAGGATCTGGTTCATCTGGGTGAAATCGACCGAGATGCCGCCGGCGGGCGCGTTCACATGGCCCTCGAGCGAGGTGCCGGTGCCGAAGGGGATGACCGGTACCTTGTGTTCGGCACAGGCCTTGACGATCTCCGACACCTCCTGCGTGCTGTGCGGGAACAGCACGGCATCGGGCATCTGGTTCTGAATGTAGGTCGTGGTATGGCCGTGCTGTTCGCGGATCGACAGGCCGGTCTGACAGCGGTCGCCGAAGCGTTGTTTCAGGATGCCGACGACGGTTGCGATTCCGGTCTCGTTGCGCGGCAGCGCGGTTGCTTGCACCATGTCTCTCTCTCCATTTCGGCGCGACAATACGCCGTTTCAGAGACCGGTCAACCTGAGCGCCCGGCTCAGCCGCCCAGCGCCACCCCCTCGCGCCGGGGATCGGCAGCGCCCTTCAGCGTCTCGCCGATCTCGATGGCGTGGAGGCCGGAATTCAGTTCGCGCGGCTTCACTTCGAACCCCATCTCCTCCAGCGGCGCGCCAGCGTCTCGATGCCGGTGCCCTGCTCCAGATCGTAGGG
>JBFXGQ010000126.1:0-9512 GCA_050177915.1 Pseudodonghicola sp.
CGGCGATCTTCGGCGCCTCGGTCGCCACGGTGGGCATCAGCACCGCGTCATAGGGCGCGGTGATCGCATCGGCGCGGGCGATGATCTCGGCCCGGGTCTTCAGCAGCGCCTCGTATTCGCCGGGCTCCATCGTCTCGCCCCGGCGGATGCGGACGCTGACGCGCGGATCGTAATCGGCCTCGCGCGCGGCCAGCAGATCGCGGTGGATCGCCAGCGCCTCGGCCGCGATGATGCCGCCATGGGCGTTGAGCCCGGGCAGACGGTCGAGATCGGGCAGCGTGATATGGCTGATGCGGCAGCCCGCCGCCTGCAGCCTGGCGACCGCGGCGGCGAAGGCCTCGGCCACATGCGGAGTCAGCCCCTCCATCACGTAATTGTCGAGCACGGCGAAATGCAGCGTGTCGGCCGCCGGCGCGACCGGTTCTGCCGGGGTCTCGCCCGCCATGATGGCGTCGAGCAGGGCGCAATCGGCGACGCTGCGCGCCAGGGGCCCGATGGAATCGAGCGTCTGCGACAGCGGAAAGGCGCCCTCGGTCGGCACCCGGCGCGCGGTCGGCTTGAAGCCCACCAGCCCGCAGAAGGCCGCCGGAATGCGGCTCGACCCGCCGGTATCGGTGCCGATCCCCGCCGCCGCCATGCCATCGGCCACCGAGACGGCCGCGCCCGAGGACGAGCCGCCGGGAATGCGGCTGCGGTCGGCCGGGTTGCCCGGCGTGCCGTAATGCGGGTTCATGCCCAGACCGGAATAGGCGAATTCGGTCATGTTGGTATGGCCCATGATCACGAAGCCCGCCGCCCGCAGCCGCGAGATCGCCACCGCGTCGGCCTTGGCCGGCGCCGCGTCGGCCAGCACCTTGGAGCCCGCGGTGGTCACCTTGCCCTGCAGGTCGAACAGGCATTTGACCGAGATCGGGATGCCGGCCCAGGGCGACGGCGCCCGCCCGGCGCGGCGCAGCGCGTCCATCTCGCGCGCGGTGGCGAGGCTGCGCTCGGGGTCGATCATGGTGAAGGCCCGCGCCCCCTCGCCCTGCGGGTCGAGGATGCGGTCGAGTGCCTGCGACACCAGCGCCTCGCTGGTGGTGTCGCCCGCCGCCAGGCGGCGGGCCAGTTCTGTAATCGTCTGCATCATGCGGTTTCGTCGTAATAGTGGATTTCCATCAGCACGCAGCCCTTCTCGGATTTGAACGGCCCATGATAGGCCCCGGGCGGGCGGCAGGCATAGGTGTTGGGCTGGAAGCTTTCGCCGCCCTCGCCGTTTTCATCGTTGCCCACCGTCAGATCGCCCGAGACCAGATAGACCTCTTCCCAGTAGTCATGCACGAAGGGCGCGGTGGTGAAAACCCCGGGCTGGAACCGCAGCAGACGGGTGCGGTTGCCGGTCTTGTTCACCTCGTCCAGCGACCCGGCCAGGATCTTCTGCTGGATGCCGGCGGGGTAGCCCGGCGGCGTGTGCCAGCCCTCGGTCCCCATGTCGATGGAGTAGAACTCCTTGTGCTCCTTGTTGATCGCCATTGCTGTTACTCCGCGGCTGTTGCGATTTGGCTGAGTTCCTGGCCGAGGTCATAGCTGTCCAGCATCCGGTCGACGAGGCCGGTGCAACGGTCCCAGTCGAAGGTGCGGAAGGAATGGCCCTTGGTGACGAAGGTCGCCCCGGCATAGAACATCTCGTATTGGGTGTGGCGCGAGGCGAATTCCGACCCCACCGCATCCCAGGCGAGCTTGAAGAATTTCACCCGTCCCTCGGACGAGGTGGTCGGCGATTGCTGGGTCTTGCCGATCAGCGCCGCCAGCTCCGGATCGGCGAAATCGCGGATCGACGAGGGCAGCATGATCAGTCCGCCGCCCGCCAGATCGCGCAGCGTGCCGATCACGCCGTTGTACATCTGCTGGGTCAGCACCTGCGCAGCATAGAGAGTGTGGCGGTCGGGCACGAAATAGGGTCCGTGCTGGCGGCCCTTGATCTCCATCGCATGCACCAGCGCGTCGACCATGGCGTTCTGCGCCGCCAGCTGGCCCAGCGTCTCGCGCACCTGCGGAAAGCCGATCACGCCGTTGGTCTCGGCGGTCTTGCGGGCGATCCCCATCAGAAAGCGCATCTTCACCATCAGCCGGATCTGCGCCTGGTAGTTCTGATAGACATGCGCCGGGGTGGCATGGAACTGCTTGGCGCACATCGCGGTGTCCTGGTTGACGAACACCCGGTCCCACGGAACCTTGACGTCGTCGAAATAGAGCACGGCGTCGTTCTCGTCGAACCGGCTGGCCAGCGGGTTGTCGAAGGTGCTGGTGGCCGCCGCCTCGTAGGATTTGCGCGACAGGATCTTCAGCCCCTTGGCGTTCATCGGAATGGCGAAGGAGATCGCATAGGGCTCCTCGCCCTCGCGCAGCGGCTGGATGCAGGTGACGAAGACCTCGTTGGCCAGAATGCCGCCGGTGGCCAGCATCTTGGCGCCGCGGATGGTCAGCCCCTCGGCATCCTGATCGACCACGCCGGCGGACAGGAACGGGTCGGCCTGTTCGTTGGCGGCCTTGGACCGGTCGGCCTGCGGGTTGATGATCACATAGGTCAGGTAGAGCTCGTTATCGCGGGCATAGGCGTAGTAATCGGCCAGCGCCTTGGCACGGGCGGGATCGTAGGCCTCGAACACCTCCAGCCCCATGTACATCCCGGCGATGCAGGAGGCGACATGGTCGGGCGCGCGGCCGAGGAAACCGCCGTGCAGCTCGGTCCAGGCCTCCAGCGCCTGACGGCGTTCGACCAGCTCGGCATGGCTGGTGGGCAGCTGCCAGATGCGGTTGGCGCGGTCGCCGCCGCTGCCGGGGATCTCGTAGGTCAACAGCGCCCGGTTCTCCGGCGCCGACTGGAAATCGTAGATCCGCGCCACCGAGGCCACCGCGTTGCGGAACGCCGGATCGGTGGTCACATCGCCGACCAGCCCGCCATCGAGATAGACCTGCCGGCCATCGCGCAGGCTGGCGGTATGGTGCTGTCCTGTCTTGAGCATAGGGATCTCCTGTTGGATCAGTAGTGGATCGCCAGCGGCCATTGCGGCGCCGGCAGGTCTTGTTTGTGCAGGCTGGCGTAGCGGCCCTGGGCGAAGACCAGCGGGCGGCGGTCGGGGTCGGCGCGCATCCGCTCGATCCGGGCCAGGAACAGCCGGTGGTCGCCGCCGTCGACGACCTGATGGGCGGCGCATTCGAACCGCGCCGCGGCGCCCGAAAGCAGCGGCGCGTCGTAAAGCCCGGCGCCGGCCTCGACGCCCTGCCATTTCTCGCCGCCGGCGCGGGCGAAGCGGTTCGACAGCTCGGCCTGCCCCTCGGCCAGGATATGCACGGCATAGCCCGCGGCGCGTTCCCACAGCGGCAGCCCCTTGGCGCGGCGGTCGATGCTGAACAGCACCAGCGGCGGGTCGAGCGACAGTGAATTGAACGAGCTCATCGTCATGCCCAGCGGGGCGCCGTCCACCCGGCAGGTGATGATGCAGACGCCGGTGGGGAACTGGCCCAGCGCGCGGCGCAGCTGCATCGGGTCGATGGCGGGATCGCTCATGCCGCGCCCTCCTCTGCGGTGGCCAACTGGTCCGACAGCCTCAGCGCCTGTTCCGCGCTCAGCCGCAGTTCGGCCGCCAGCGCCTGCAGCACCGGGAACCGCGCGGCGTCGATCGGCGCGAACAGCTGGTCGTTGATCTGCTGCTGCACCGGGGCCAGCTGGCGCAGCAGCGCCTCGCCCGCCTCGGTCACCGTCAGCTTGACCCGGCGCAGGTCGTCGGGGTCCGGGCGCTTGTCGATCACGCCCAGCCGGGTCAGCTTCTTGGTCTCGTTGGTGACGAAGGTCGGCGTCAGCGCCAGGTGATCGGCCACCCGGCCGACCCCGACATCGCCGCTCTCGCCCAGCTGCCGGATGGTGATGAGGATGGTGTATTGCGGCCCGCTCAGCCCGATGCGCGCGCCGAAGTCCGACCTGATCTGCTCCAGCCGCACCGAGAAGGCCAGCAGGTTGTGCAGCATCTGCCGGAACGCGCCGTCGCCGCCATCGGAGATCAGCGCCGGATTCGACACGGTCAGAGGGGGCTGTGCGGGGCGACTCGGCATAACGCATCCTGTGATATTTCAGTAATATTCATTAAGTTTGTTCACTAACCTGTCAAGCGGTTTGTGCGGGGATGCGAAGGCAGGCCCATCGGCGCGGGCCGCGACTGCCTGCAAAACAGGCAGATCCGCCGGCGCCAAAGATGGCGCGCGGATGGCCTGGCGCAGGCATGGAACACCACGGGCGCCGCAGCGCACCGGGCCGTTCAGTCTACTGATTTATAAGGATGAAATTCAGACCCCAGGTCCGGCGATTGCGCATCGGGGGACGTGCCGCAATCGGGGGATCGGGGGGCGCGGCCGGAACCGCGCCCCCCGCAAGTCTCAGACTGCTTCCAGCGCGATGGCGATGCCCTGCCCGACGCCAATGCACATGGTGGCCAGCGCCCGCTTGCCGCCGATCTCGCCCAGCTCCAGCGCGGCGGAGCCGGTGATCCGCGCGCCCGACATGCCCAGCGGATGGCCCAGCGCGATGGCGCCGCCGTTGCGGTTCACCCGCGGATCGTCGTCGGCGATGCCGAGCTGGCGCAGCGTCGCCAGACCCTGCGAGGCGAAGGCCTCGTTCAGCTCGATCACGTCGAAATCGGATTGCGCCAGCCCCAGCAGCGCCATCAGCTTCTGCGACGCCGGTGCCGGGCCGATGCCCATCACCCGCGGCGGCACGCCGGCGGTAGCGCCACCCAGAACGCGGGCGATCGGGCGCAGCCCATGCGCCTTGACCGCCGCCTCGGAGGCCACGATCAGCGCCGCCGCCCCGTCGTTGACGCCCGAGGCATTGCCCGCGGTGACGCTGCCGCCCTCGCGGAACGGCGCCGCCAGCTTGGCCAGCGCCTCGATGGTGGTGGCGCGGGGATGTTCGTCGGTGTCCACCACGATGGGATCGCCCTTGCGCTGCGGGATGATGACCGGGACGATCTCCTTGGCCAGACGGCCGCTGGCGATGGCGGCAGCCGCCTTGTCCTGCGACCGCAGCGCGAAGGCATCCTGATCGGCGCGGTTGATGCCATAGTCCTCGGCCACGTTCTCGGCGGTCTCGGGCATCGAGTCGACGCCGTATTGCTTCTTCATCACCGGGTTGACGAAGCGCCAGCCGATGGTGGTGTCGTAGATCGCGTTGCTGCGGGAAAAGGCGCTCTCGGCCTTAGGCATCACGAAGGGCGCGCGCGACATGCTCTCGACCCCGCCGGCGATGGCCAGCTGGATCTCGCCCGCCTTGATGGCGCGGGCAGCCGAGATGATCGCATCCATGCCGGAACCGCACAGCCGGTTCAGCGTGGTGCCCGGCACCTCGACCGGCAGGCCGGCCAGCAACGCCGACATCCGGGCGACGTTGCGGTTGTCCTCGCCGGCCTGGTTGGCGCAGCCGTAATAGACCTCCTCGACCGCCGTCCAGTCGATATCGTTGCGCTGCATCAGCGCGCGGATCGGGATCGCCCCCAGATCGTCGGCGCGCACCTTCGCCAGCGCGCCGCCGAAGCGGCCGATGGGGGTGCGGACATAGTCGCAGATATAAGCCTCGGTCATCGTCTTCCTTTCACAGATCGGGAACGGTCAGTTCGGCGACCGCCCCTTCGGTTATCAACTCGGCCCCGGTCAGGGCCTGCAGATCCGCCAGCGACAGCGCCGCCAGCTTCTCGCGCAGCACGAAACGCCCGCCGGCGATATCCACCACGGCGAGCGAGGTATAGACCCGGGTGACGCAGCCCACCCCGGTCAGCGGCAGGCTGCAGCGCGCCACCAGCTTGGGGGCGCCGTCCCTTGTGACATGGTCGGTCAGCACCGCGACGCGTCTGGCCCCATGCACCAGATCCATCGCGCCGCCCACCGCCGGCACGCCGCCGCCGGTGGACCAATTGGCCAGATCGCCGGTCTGCGCCACCTGATAGGCGCCCAGGATGGCGACATCCAGATGGCCGCCGCGCACCATGGCGAAACTGTCGGCATGGTGGAAGAAGGCGGCGCCGGGGCGCAGCGTCACCGGCTTCTTGCCGGCGTTGATCAGATCCCAGTCCGCTTGCCCCTCGGGCGGCGCGGCGCCGAAGTCCAGCACGCCGTTCTCGCTGTGAAAGATCGCCTGCCGCCCCTCGGGCTGATATCTGGCGACCATCTCGGGAAAGCCGATGCCCAGGTTGACATAGGCGCCGTCCGCGATGTCCTGCGCCGCGCGCCAGGCGATCTGGGCGTTGCTCAGCTTGATGTCGTCGATCCGGCTCATGGATAGACCGCCTCCGCCAGGTTCAGATCCGCCTCCTGCTGCGGCGCCGCCACCTCGACCACCCGGTTGACGAAGATGCCCGGGGTGATCACCTGCTCGGGTGCGATGCCGCCGGGCGGCACGATCCGGCGGGCCTGGGCGATGGTGGTGGTCGCCGCCATCGCCATCAGCGGGTTGAAGTTCCGCGCCGCCATCCGATAGGTCAGATTGCCGTGCGGATCGGCGTCCTCGGCCTTGATCAGCGCGTAATCGGCCTTGAGCCAGCGTTCGCGCAGATGCATCCGGCCGTCGAACTCCTCCACCGGCTTGCCCGCCGCCAGATCCGAGCCATAGCCGGCCGGGGTGTAGAAGGCCGGGATGCCGGCGCCGCCGGCGCGGATGCGTTCGGCCAGGGTGCCCTGCGGCACCAGTTCCAGCGCGATCTCGCCGGCCAGATAGAGATCGGCGAAGGCGGTCGGGCCCGGCGCCCGCGGGAAGGAACAGATCATCTTCGCCACCCGCCGCTGTTCGATCAGCGCCGCCAGCCCGACATGGCCGTTGCCGACGTTGTTGTTGATCACCGTCAGCTCGCGCGCGCCCTGGTCGATCAGCGCATGAATAAGCTCGATCGGCGCGCCGGAGCCGCCGAAACCGCCGATCATCACCGTGGCGCCGTCGGGAATGTCGGCGACCGCCGCGGCGACCGACCCGATGGTCTTGTCCATGCCAGTGCCCTCCTGTCGGGCGGCGCCGCCCCCGCACCGCCGCGGGGGCCAGAGATACGACCGGAACCGCCGCCGCTCCATCCGAAATGTACGCATGTTGATCTTTGTTCTGATCGCGCATAGGTCCGTGCGCATGGTGAACAAATCGACCGATATCATCGCCTCTCTGGCCAAGGGGCTGCGGGTGCTGGAATGCTTCGGCGCCGACAGCCCGCGGTTGTCGATCGCCGAGGCGGCGGCGCGCACCGGGCTGGATCGGGCCACCGCGCGGCGCTGCCTGCTGACGCTGCACGACAGCGGCTATGCCGATTACGACGGCAAGTTCTTCACCCTGACGCCGCGGGCGCTGCGGCTGGGCATGGGGGCGCTGACCGCGCTGCCGCTGCCGCAGATCGTGCAGCCCTGGCTGGACCAGCTGACCGAACAGATCGGCCAGTCCTGCTCGGTCTCGATCCTCGACGGGGCCGAGATCGTCTATCTGGCCCGCGCCGCGCAACGACGGGTGATGTCGATCGGGCTGATGCCGGGCTCGCGGCTGCCGGCGCATTGCACCTCGATGGGCCGCGTGCTGCTGGCCGCCCTGCCCGAGCCGCAGGCGCGCGCGATTGTCGAGGCCTCGGACCTGACCCCGCGCACCCCTTTCAGCCTGACCGATCCCGACGAGATCATGGCGCGGCTCGCCCAGATCCGCCGCGACGGCTATGCGCTGAACGATCAGGAGATCGAGCCCGGGCTGCGCTCGCTCGCCGTGCCGCTGATCGACGCCCGCGGCCGGGTGGTGGCGGCGCTGAACACCGGCATGGCGGCGACGCCGGACAACAGCGCCACCCGCATGCTGGCCGAGGTGCTGCCGGCGCTCCTCAAGGTGCAGGCGGGGCTGCGCCGGGTGCTCTGAGCCGCCTCAGCGCGCCGATCGGGCCATGCGTTTCACCCGCGCCGCCGCGACCTTCATCAGGCGCTGGAACTTCGGACAATCCTCATGCGTGGGCGCCGGGCATTCAGCGGCATGGCGCAGCCCGTCGCGCAGCGCCCGCAGCTCGCGGATGGTGCGGTCCAACTCCTCGGCCTTGCGCGCCAGCAGCACCCGGTCGATGTCCAGCGACCCGTCGGCGCCGATGGTCTGCGCGATCTCGTCCAGCGAAAAGCCCGCCCGCTGCCCCAGCGCGATCAGCGCCAGACGCGACAGCACCCGGCGATCGTACTGCCGCCGCAGCCCGTTTCGCCCCTCAGACGCGATCAGCCCGCGCGCCTCGTAATAGCGCAGGGCCGAGGGTTTGACCCCCGACCGCGCCGCCACCTCTCCGATGTCCATGTGCCCCCTTGACCTAAAGCCGGCTTCAAGTCGTAGCATGCCTGTCCCTGGCCGCAAGGCACATCATCGGAAAGGATCCTGACCATGGAAAACTGGGAATTTGCGACCGCCGGCAGCCTGCTTGCCGGTCTCGGCGCCACCCTGATCATGGATATCGTCGCGCTGGTGCAGAACCGGCTGTTCGGCACCGTCTCGCTGGATTACGCGCTGGTCGGGCGCTGGGTCGGCCATATGCCGGCGGGGCGGTTTCGCCACCCGCAGATCGCCGCGGCGGCACCGGTGCGCGGCGAGCGCCCGCTGGGCTGGGCGGTGCATTACGCCACCGGCGCCGGCATCGCCCTGCTGCTGACGCTGATCGCCGGGCCGGGCTGGCTCAGCGCGCCGCGCCCGCTGCCGGTCATCCTGTTCGGCACCGCCTCGGTGCTGCTGCCCTGGCTGGTCCTGCAGCCGGCCTTCGGCCTGGGGCTGGCGGCGGCGCGCACCCCCTCGCCCGGCATCGCGCGGCTGCGCAGTCTCAGGACCCACACCGTGTTCGGCATCGGCCTGTGGCTCTCCGCCGCCGCGCTGTCGCGGCTGCTCTGACCCGGCCGGACAGGGTCAGCCCACCAGCGGCAGCCGCAGCTCGGCGCGAAAGCCGCTGTCCTCGCCCGGCGGCGGCGAGGACAGCCGCAGCGCGCCGCCGGTGCGCTCGGCGATGGTCGCCACGATGGCCAGGCCCAGACCGCTGCCCTCGGCCGAGGCGCCGGCGCGTTCGAACCGGTGGGTCAGCCGCTCCAGCACCTCGGGCGGCACCACCGGCGCGGCATTGCTGACCGCCAGCCGCCCATCGGGGGCCAGCACCACGCGGATCGCAGTGCCGGGCAGCCCGTGGCGCAGGGCATTGTCGACCAGGTTGCGCACCACGATGCCGAAGGCGTCGGGGTCGAGATCGGAGGACACCGGCGCGTCGGGCAAGGCCAGCTCCAGCCGCCCCTCGGGCAGCTGCCGCGACAGATCCTGCACCACCATCCGCAGGATCGGCCGCAGATCGGCCGCCTGATCGGCGCGCAGCCGTCCGCCCTCGGCCCGGGCCATCTGCATCAGCCGTTCGGATACCCGGGTCAGCCGCTTCAGCGTCGCCTCGATCTCGGCCGCGCGATGCGCGGCGCCGGGGTCGGCGGTCTCGGCCCGCAGCCGCTGCGCCTGGGCGATG
>JBFXGQ010000127.1:0-9464 GCA_050177915.1 Pseudodonghicola sp.
AGGAACCTGATCTGCGGATCCCATCAGGGCCAGCGGTGTGAACCGCGCAAACGGGCCGGACACAAGACCGCTTCTGAAAAGGTACACGAGATCATTTACGACTTGCTATGCGGGAGCCATCCACACAGGGCTTTCGCTGCGTTGGGCACGAATGACCGAGATCGGTCGGAAGCAGACTTAACGGTTCAGTGCTGATGCCGATGCTCAGTTACTGTCATCGAATGCCTATTATGATATCACAAGCCAATTTCTTTCAGATACCGTCCAGTCCCGTCCATGATTTCATCTATCAGCCTGATGCAATGATCGCAGAATTCCGGCGACATGTAATAGAGCCAAGGTTTTCCGCCCTTATCCACACTTGCGAACCAGGCGTCCGGCCACTTTTCGGATGCGACACGGTTCGAGAACTTACTGATGGTCTCGGCAGACCACAGAAACCCATTATGAAACATGTTGTTGCGATAAGCGAAAAGGGCAGCCAGAGTTTTTTCATACTCAGCAGGCAAGAATGGCTGCAGCCCACATGAGCCCGCCAACTGCTGGATGCCTTTCACAAGGTTCGTCTTGGGCATGTCCTTTTCGAAGTAGATCTGCGGGTTCCAGAATTGATCGTCAGCGCGTTGTCTCCGCACGTCGCCCATGTCTTCAACTTGCCACCTCCTCAGGCCCGCGAAGATGGCAACGAACAGGGACTCCATGAAGGGTGCGAGCATTCCGACAGCGGACATGCTATGCGCGGAATCCATGAAGACCCGTGACCAGAAGCGGTCATCGTGAAGCCTGTTCAACTGCTCGTCGTCAGGGGTGGCGTTCAGCTGTTGCCTGAGTTCGTCGAACTTGATTCGGGACGCTTCTGCGGCTTGATGGTTCCGCTGCAGTAGTTCTTTTATCGCATTCAGTTGATCGGCGGGAAGCCATTCACCGAGAAGCTGGGTTACATGGACGTCTGGCGGCAGCATTTCCAGCCAGAGCCGAGCTAAGGCTTCAGGGTCACCACCAAACGGGGAAGGAGATTCGTCTTGCGTCATATCGAGATTTTCCCCCGTTCAACATGCGCGCTTCAGGTGAAGCCTAATTTTGTTTCTGGACTTCTCGCCGGAATAGATCTGTTCTTTCAGGTAGTCGAGCAACTTCGCCACGGAGTCTGGATTGAGACCTCGGCACACTTTGCCCCATCATGCCAATCGTTCTTCGAGAGTCCGACAAAGGCCCTTCGAAAAAGCACTCAAAAAATCGACATCTCGGAGTATCGTTTCTGGTGCAGAAGAGCTTGCGGAATTCAATGAGTGCGCGATCTGGTTTCGCCGCTCAAAGAAGGCTTCCAAGGCGGAAAGAAATTCTCCGTGGGCCTTCCCCTCCTCATCCGTTTCGAAAAATACCTTGAGTTCGTCTTGCTTGCACGCTTCAGCACAGATGTTCGAGAACCCACTCAACTTAAACAAACTGTTGATCTCGCCCGGACGCATATTGTTTTCGTTGTGAATTAGATCATCAAATATGTTCTGACCGATATCGCCCTCGATGAATGCGCAAAGCGCTTCGACAGTCGGGCGTGCCTGTGCTGCTGCAATTTCGAGTGCTTCTCGTTTTGAACGAGCGACAGCCTTATTGCGAGCGAACTTATCAAATGTCCTGCGCCACGCGGTCTCCAAGAGTGAGTCAGGCAGTTCCGAAACACTACTCGCACCGGCAACAACTTGAACCGCAAATTCCTTGGCCATTTCTCGCACGAACTCTTCAAATGTTGCCGCCAAAAGCAGAGTGGAAGCATGAACCGAGGCGACCCGCGCTCTCGCTGATGCTCCCACGCCTTGACCACCGTGGACAATTTCTCTCAACGGAGCCAAGGCAGCATCAAAGTCCTCGAGGATCACGGAAAAAGATGTGCTCACGCACTTTACTCCGGCAATAAAATTTCCCGCAACAAATTAATGCGCTTTTTGACGGAATCCGCAGTATTTCTACGGCCAACTATCAACTCGTAGGATTCATCGTCACCGATCGCGTTCTTTAGGCGCTGTGACACACCCTCTCTATCGTCAATAATTTTTTCACGGTCTGCCCAAACCTTATCCAAAGCCACCATCGACGCGTCATACAATGCAGCCGAGACCTTTTCACGTTCATCGGTCGTCGATGCAATTTTGAAGGGTGCCCCATCGAACAATTCGTAGAGAAATTGGAAACGATCAATGAAATCTACGGCCAGTTCTTCAGCCTGTTCCTCGGTTAGATCGACTTCCATCGCACGATCCAACATGGACTTCATTGACCCGCGAATGTTATCGGGCTCACGAAGAGCGAAAAATCGAAGCACAAGCTCACAATCACGCATCGAAGCATACAAGATATTCTTCTGCCTCTTGGGATTCTCGTAGTAGTCTTCTTCGTCATCTTCTGTGTAGGCAGGAATTCCAAAAACTTCCGTGAAACGTTCGTGCCTACTGAGATTAATAATGCACCGGTTTAGCGCCCCTGGATTGAGAGCGTTTCGTATTTCCTGCGCATTCAACTGACGACCGCCAGTATTTAGGCGATCAAAAACAAGTCGACGGATGTCTGTTATAGTGAATTGCCCTGCACTGGGTCGCTCCGCCTCACTTTCCATAAGCAAAACAATTGCGGAAATGGTCGCTCTATCGAGAGTTCTCTTTACTCTCGGAGGGCATTTTGTGTATCTTAAACCATTAAGAGGCTTCAAAACCTTCAGGCCGCTCAATGCAAAGTCGCCTGCGAAGAAATCGCGGATAGCGTTCAGCCGCTGTTGTCCATCCATGACTTCGTAGCGCGCTGCATCCGCTTCGTAGAAGAATACAGGAGGCACAGGAATGTTGAGAAGCAGCGACTCAATCAACTTTGACTTCTGCGCGTTCGTCCATCTCAGTCGTCTTTGGTATTCAGGGCGCAGATTGATCGCTTCCCGCTTTTCAATCATATCCCTGATTTGCGGCAGAAAGAAGTTGTTCGTTTGGTAGACGATTCTGAAGGAATTCTTCGCCAAAAACTCGTCGGGATCCTGCATCTGACCCTGCGGTTCATCCTCAACGATATCCTCGTCACCAAACTCTACGTCGATTTCCATCAGATCCTCCAAAGTTGGTGACACGGTATCGGCCGGCACGCTCAGAGGCAACTGGCGAGCTGTAAAGGCTGTGCGAAACAATACAGACTTGGCACTCAACAAAAGCGGACGTTGGATCGAAGTGGGTGGAACGGCAGCTGTGAACCGATCAGGTCGTCTCGGCGGCGCCAGCCTCAGGAAAGGCTCGCCGCGCCGCCGCAGGACCGCTTCGAGCCCTCAGTTGACGTTCTCCGTTAGCAGAGATCATTGACGCGATGCCGGAGGCGCGGTCAATCCTTGGCAGGGTGGAAAGCACGGCGATTCTGGAGATGGACCAATGCCCTCAATGACCGATCCGATGAACGCACTAAACCAATTCCAGAAGGCGTTCGAAGTAGGGCTCATTCCGGTGCAAGCGGGGCGCCTCGATCAAACGGTTTTGTTCGCACCAGATCACGCCAACGGAAGGGCCCGATTCAACTATATGCGCACCCAAGGCGAAACCCTGATCGCTCTCGTGATGTTCGTGCAGACTGGGTTGGAAGACGGCAATCCGGTCTTCAGTATCGGCTACGCGGTAGCGGACGACTATCGCGGCCGCGGCTTGGCGAAGTCGACGCTCCTAGCTGCGCTCACAGAGTTGTCCGCGGGCTTGGCGAGCGCGAACATTCCCGCGATCCAAGTCGAAGCTGTGATCAGCCTAGACAATCTTGCTTCACAGGCTGTCGCCACGGCGGTTTTCGACGACACGCCCAGATCGATAACGGACAGCGTGTCGGGTGAACCCGCACTGCTCTATAGTCGGAGAGTCACTTGCTGGCTTTCGTGAGCGTTCCGCAATTCCAGCTGCGCCTGACGCGAGAGTCTGGCATTGGATAGCCCTTGCCAGTCATGGCCGCTAAGGCGAGGGGCCGCTCAGAGCTAGCTCGGGCCATTCGCTGCGATCAACACGAACGGCAGCTGAGGGCCGGGCGCTGCGGTGCCAGGCGTCGCGCTCGAGCGACAGCTATGGGCCCGGTGCGGCGGCGCCCGGTGCTGGGCTCGACCGACCGTTTAAGCCCGGGTTCGCGTTCCCAACCGAGGCGCGGCCACTATCTCCGACGTGGCCTCGCCCCGCCGGCTCGCCCGCCCACCGCTGCGCGTCACGACAAACGAGCTCGCTGCAAACAGCCGCCAGAACCCCAAAACCAGCGTTTGTGACTCCGATGCGTCATTTCGGACATCAGAAACCCCGTTTTTGTGCTTTTTATGGTCTTCTGTTCAGCCATGTCGGGCGCGGCGCTCAGGCCTCCAGCTCGGCGTCCCAGTAGAGGAAATCCATCCAGCTCTCATGCAGCAGGTTGGGCGGGAACTTACGGCCGACGTTGCGCAGTTCCTCGGCGCTGGGCCGGCGGGGCGGGCGGCGCAGCGACATGCCGGCGCGGCGCAGGCTCTTCGAGCCCTTCTTCAGGTTGCAGGGCGAACAGGCCGCCACCACGTTTTCCCAGCTGGTCACCCCGCCGGCGGCGCGCGGCACCACATGGTCGAAGGTCAGGTCGCCCTTGGCGCCACAGTACTGGCAGTGGAATTCGTCCCTCAGAAATAAATTAAAGCGCGTGAAGGCCACGCGCTTTTGAGGTTTTACGTAATCTTTCAGGACGACGACGCTGGGCATCCTGATCCTGGTACTCGGGCTTCGGACATATTCGTCGTACTCCGCCACGATATCGACCCGGTCCATCCAGGCCGCCTTGACCGCCTCCTGCCAGGACCACAGCGACAGCGGGTAGTAGGAGAGCGGCCGGTAATCCGCGTTCAGCACCAAGGCCGGATGCTGCTTGAGTGCGCCCGGCTCACGCACAAATTCCGTTCTGAAATCGCCGTCCATCGCGTGACTCCGTCCTCGCCCTGACTGCCCGTTCCCGACACCAGAGCGGGGAACCCGCCCCAGCCTGAATTTGACTATATATCGTGGTTGGCCTCTGGCAAGCCCATATGGCCCACCAGATGTCGGGGAACCGATAAGCCGCCCAGATGACAGGCGGATGACAGTTATCCACAAGCACCGCCGCCCGGCCACGCCGCTGCGCGCCGTTCCCTTTTGCCGCCGCCTGCGCTAGGGGCAGATATGGCCCGGCTGATCCGCTTCAACAAACCCTTCGACGTGCTGCCGCAGTTCACCGACCGCGGCACCGCCGGCAGCGCGCGGCGCACGCTGTCGGACTTCATCGACGTGCCCCGCGTCTATCCCGCCGGGCGGCTCGACCGCGACAGCGAGGGGCTGATGCTGCTGACCGACGACGGCAAATTGCAGGCGCGCATCGCCGATCCGCGGCACAAGATGGCAAAGACCTATCTGGTGCAGGTCGAGGGGCTGCCTGACGCCGCGGCGCTAAAGGCGCTGCGCGAGGGGGTCGAGCTGAACGACGGGCGCACCCGCCCGGCGCAGGCCCGGCGCATCGAGGCGCCCGCCGACCTCTGGCCGCGCGTGCCGCCGATCCGGGTGCGCAAGGCCATCCCCGACTGCTGGATCGAGCTGACCATCCGCGAGGGGCGCAACCGGCAGGTGCGGCGGATGACCGCCGCGGTGGGCCACCCCACCCTGCGGCTGATTCGCTGGCGCATCGGCCCCTGGACGCTGGACGGGCTGGCGCCGGGGCAGTGGCAGGACCTGCCGCTGCCCGCCCCGAGCCCCGGCCCGGCCCCGAGCCCGGCCCCCGGCAGAACACCAGACAGGACACCTGACAGGGGCCGGCGTCGGTGATAGCCTCGGTGGCATGACCGATCCGCTGCCCCCCGATCGGCGGCCTGCCGATCCCCCTGCCACCGACCGGCTGCCCGCCGCCCCGGCCCCCGCCGCGCTGCTGGAGGCCGCGCTCTACGCCCGCGATCTGGACGCGGCGGAGCGGGTCTATGGCGATCTTCTGGGGCTCAAGAAGATCGCCCGCCACGCCGACCGCCATCGGTTCTACCGGCTGGGCGCCGCCGTGCTGCTGATCTTCAACCCCGAGGAGACGCCGAAGCCACCGCATAACCCGGCGCTGCCGGTGCCGCCGCATGGGGCCGAAGGGCCCGGGCATCTGTGTTTCGCCATGGACCGTACGGGGATTGCCGCGCTGCGCGCCCGGCTGGTTGCGGCGGGGCTTGAGGTCGAGGCCGAATTCGACTGGCCCAACGGGGCGCATTCGCTCTATCTTCGCGACCCGGCGGGCAATTCGGTGGAATTCGCCGAACCGCGCCTCTGGGCCGCCGATTGATCAGCTCGATCCGGTTGATCTGGCGCAAGGCCGCCCTGCCCCGCACCTGACAGGCTGGAACGGACGCCGTTGAGGAGAGGCCCCGATGACCACCCCCGCCCCCCGCCTGCATTACATGATCGGCGGCGGCATCGCCGCGCTGGCCGCCGCCACCCATCTGATCCGCGATGCCGGCGTGGCGGGCGAGACCATCCGCATCCTCGACGACCGGCCGCAGCCCGGTGGTGCGCTCGATGGCGCCGGCGACGCGCAATGGGGCTATCTGACCCGCGGCGGCCGGATGTTCGAGCCGAATTTCGTCAACACCCTCGACCTGTTGTCGCAGATCCCCGCCCCCGACGATCCGGCGATTTCGGTGAGCCAGGACATCCTGGCGTTCAACACGCAGGTCCGCGCCGCCTCCTCCTGCCGGCTGATCGCCGGCGGGCGCCGCGCCGACATGGAACACCTCGGGCTCAGCCCGGCGGATATCCTGGCGCTGAACCGGCTGGTCCTGACGCCCGAACGCAGCCTGGGCGCCCGCACCATCGGGTCGTGCTTCGAACGCCCCTTCTTCGACAGCAATTTCTGGATCATGTGGTCCACCATGTTCTCGTTCCAGCCGTGGCATTCGGCGGTGGAGATGCGGCGCTATCTGCGGCGGTTCCTGCATCTTTTCCCCGGGTTCACCCGGATCAAGGGCATCCTGCGCACCCGCTACAACCAGTATGACAGCGTGATCGCGCCGCTCATCGACTGGCTCAGCGCGCGCGGCGTGCGGTTCGACAGCGGCGCCACCGTCGCGGGGCTGGAGATCGCGGGGGATGAGAACCACCGCGACGTCACCGGTATCGCGCTGGCCGACGGCGGCCATATCCCGGTGCGGCCGCAGGACCGGGTGTTCCTGACGCTCGGCTCGATGACCGATGGCGCCAGCTACGGCAGCACCGACAGCGCGCCGCCGCTCGCCCCCGGGCCGACGCCGTCCTGGGACCTGTGGCGGGCGCTGGCGGCGCGGTATCCGGGCTTCGGCACTCCGCAGGCCTTCGCCGGCGACATCGACAAAAGCGCCTGGACCTCCTTCACCGTGACCATGGACCGGCCCGAGTTTCGCGACTGGCTGGAGGGGTTCACCGGCAATGCCACCGGCACCGGCGGGCTGGTGACGATCCGCGACAGCGGCTGGCTGATGTCCTTCGTGCTGTTCAACCAGCCGCATTTCCGCGCCCAGCCCGAGGGCACCACGGTGTTCTGGGGCTACGGGCTGCGCGGCGACCGGCCCGGCGATTTCGTCCCCAAACCGATGTGGGAAGCCACCGGCGACGAGATCATCGCCGAGCTCTGCTGGCAGCTGCGGCTGTCGCCCGACCAGCGGCACTGGTTTGACGGCGCCCGGGTGCTGCCCTGCCGGATGCCCTATATCACCAGCCAGTTCATGCCGCGCAGCCCCGGTGACCGGCCGCGAACGCAACCGAAGGGCGCCGGGAATTTCGCGCTGATGGGGCAATTCGTCGAGCTGCCACTCGATACCGTGTTCACGGTGGAATATTCGGTGCGCAGCGCCCGGGCGGCGGTGCAGGCGCTGACCGGCCAGGCCGCGCCGATCCCGCAGGTGCGCAGCGACCGCGACCCCAAGGTGCTGCTGCGCGCCGCCCGCGTGCTGCTGGATCTGTAACGCAACGGGGGCGCCTCAGCGGCGCCCCCGATTATGGATCAGAACCCCAGCTTGTCGCGCAGGAAGGCCAGCGCCACGCCCAGACCGTCGGGCGCGATGCTGTGGCCGGTGCCCTTCTCGATATGGGCGAAGATCTCCTTGAACCCCGCCTGCTGCAGCGCCTCCGCCGCCTCGGGCAGCGATTGCGGCGGCACCAGATCGTCCTGATCGCCATGCACCAGCAGGATCGGCATGCGGCTGACCACCTCGTCCTTCAGCGCCTCGGGCCGCAGCAACCGGCCGGAGAAGGCGACGATGCCGGCCACCGGATCCTCGCGCCGCGGCGCCACATGCAGGCTCATCATCGTGCCCTGCGAAAAGCCCACCAGCGCCACCTGTTCCGGCAGCACGTCCTCGTCCACCATCAGCGCGTCGAGAAAGGCGTTGATGTCCTGCGCCGCGGCCTGCAGCCCGCGCTCGGCCTCCTCCTCAGACGAGCCGTCGATCCAGGGGATCGGGAACCACTGGAAACCGAAGGGCGAGCCGGCGCAGGTCTCCGGCGCGTCGGGCGCCACGAACAGCGTATCGGGCAGATGGTCGCCCAGCGGATCGGCCAGCCCCAGCAGGTCGGCGCCATTGGCGCCATAGCCATGCAGGAACACCACGACCGAGCGCACCTCACCCGAGAGCGGCTCCTTGCGGCCGGCAGTCAAAACACGAGTCATCGGATCCCTTCCCTGTCCTTCGCCACCCGGTAATAGGCCCAGAGCAGACGCGCCGCAACCGAGCGCCAGGGCGCCCAGTCCTCGGCCATCTGCCTGAGCGCCCGGTCCCGCGGGCGGTCGGGCAGATCGAACAGCAGACGCGCCGATTCCTGCAAGGCCAGATCGCCCGGGGCGAAGACATCGGCGCGGCCGAGGCTGAACATGGCGTAAATCTCGGCGGTCCAGACGCCGATCCCCGGCACCTCGGTCAGCGTCGCGATCACCTGACCGGTGGGCGCCCTGCGCAGCCCGGCATAGTCGATCTTCGCCGCCGCCAGCGCCCGGGCATAGCGGATCTTCTGCCGGCTGAGACCCACCGCGCGCAGATCGTCGTCGCTGGCCCAGAGGATCTTGCGCGGCCCGGTCAGCCGCGCGTCCTGCATCCGGCCCCAGATCGCACTGGCCGAGGCGGTGCTGACCTGCTGGCTGACGATCGCCGACAACAGCTGCGCGAAACCGTCCGGGCGTCGGCGCAGCGGCAGCGGCCCGGTCTGCTCCAGCGCCGCCGCCAGCCGCGGATCGCGCGCGGCCAGCCAGGCGGCGCCTTCGGCGACGCAATCGGGGGTTTCGATGATCCGACCGACACTCATGCCCCGAACCATAGGAATTGTATCGGTACAGGCAAGCCATCTTGTACCGATTCACATTCAAGGATAGTCAAGCGTCATGCAGGAGATTGACGACAGCAAGGCCAAGCGCAACGTGGCCGTCTAGGTCGCCGCCCAGGCTATCCTGGGCGCGCAGTGGCCAAAGATTTTCACCGGGGG
>JBFXGQ010000128.1:0-9432 GCA_050177915.1 Pseudodonghicola sp.
GTGGACCTACGGGGTCGAGACCGGGCGCATCACCATGAATGAATTCGTCGCCGTAACCTCAACCAATATCGCGAAAATCCTGAACTGCTATCCGCAGAAGGGGGCGATCCTGGTGGGGGCCGATGCCGATATCGTGGTAATGGATCCGTCGATGGGCAAGACCATCAGCGCCGATGCCCAGGCCTCCTCGATCGACTACAACGTCTTCGAGGGGATCGAGGTCAAGGCGCTGCCGCGCTACGTGCTGAGCCGCGGCTATGTGGCGGTGGAGAATGGCGAGCTGAAGGCCAAGGAAGGCCATGGCGAATTCGTCGCGCGCGAGCCCAATGCCACCGTCAACAAAGCGCTGAGCAAGTGGAAGGAGCTGACCGCGCCACGGCCCGTCGTGCGCGCCGGCATTCCGGCGACGGGGGTGTGAGGTCATCGTATGAAGATGCCGGCAAGCCCTTTGAGATTCAGAAACGAACCGTCAACTGAGGTTCAGAGTGCAGAGCAATGATACAACCTTTCCCATGGCCGTGGACGCAAGACGCGGGGGCGCTGTGAGGTGGCCTGATCGGCGAAAGGGCCTCCGCCCCTTTGTCGATCCCGGTCGGCTGGCGGGGCGTATTGCCCTGATCGTCGGGCTGGCCTGCATGGTCGGGAACGGTTTTTTCTGGTTCGACAGCTACTTCTCTGGCGTCTGCGATGCGCTCTGCGCGCAATCTTTGGAAGAGGCGATCTGGAAGACGTTGGTCTTCGGCGCACTCTGGGCACTGGTGCTGGTGCCGGCGGTGACGCTGGTGGCGGCGCCGGTCATCCACCGGGCCGTCCGCGTTTTGCTGCCGATCGTCGGGCCTTCGGGAGCAATCGTTCTGGCCAGCCTGTTGGCGGTTGTCGTTATCGTGGCGATTGGGACGCTGGGTCTGATACTCAGTTCTGACCGTGCGTTCAGTGCTGAAAACTTGACGCATGCCGCACGGATTGTCTGGATGCTTGTTGTTCCGGGCATAATGGCGACGGTCGCAGTGTTTGTTCTCGGCGCTCTTTGGGCACGCATCCGAACCGGCCTTGGAGGAGACAGATGACCAAAGTCGCACTGATCACCGCGGGCGGGTCCGGCATGGGTGCCGATGCCGCCCGGCGGCTGCACGCCGAAGGCTTCGAGGTGGGGATCCTCTCGGCCTCGGGCAAGGGGGCGGCACTGGCCGAGGAACTGGGCGGGCTGGGCTATACCGGCTCGAACCTGGAGCCCGGTGATCTGGAGGCTTTCGTCGCGGCGGCGCTGGACCGCTGGGGCCGGATCGACGTGGTGGTGAATTCCGCCGGTCACGGGCCCAAGGGCGACCTGCTGGAGGTGACGGACGAGGACTGGCATCTGGGGCTCGACATCTTTCTGATGAACGTGATCCGGATGGCGCGGCTGGTGACGCCGACCATGGTGGCGCAGAGAGACGGGGTGATCATCAACATCTCGACCTTCGCCGCGCTGGAGCCGCAACTGCGCTTTGCGGTCTCCAACGTGATGCGGGCGGGGCTTGCGAGTTTCACCAAGCTCTTCTCGGATCGCTACGGGGCGGATAACGTGCGGATGAACAACATCCTGCCGGGATTTGTCGACAGCCTGCCCATCGACCCGGAGCGCACCAGGGACGTGCCGCTGGGGCGCTACGGACGGATGGACGAAATATCGGCGACGATCGCCTTTCTGGCCTCGCCCGGGGCCGGCTACATCACCGGGCAGAACATAAGAATAGACGGCGGAGCGACGCGATCGGTATGACCCGAGTACCTGTAATCGAGGCGAAGTCCCTCGAACTGACCTTTCAGACCAACGACGGGCCGGTGCATGCCCTGAAGGATGTCAACCTGACCATCGACAAGGGCGATTTCGTCAGTTTCATCGGCCCCTCGGGCTGCGGCAAGACCACCTTTCTGCGCTGCATCGCGGCGCTGGAGACGCCCACCGGCGGCAGCCTGACGGTGAACGGCATGACCCCGGACGAGGCCCGGCGCAAACGCGCCTATGGCTATGTGTTCCAGGCCGCCGGCCTCTATCCCTGGCGGACCATCGCCAAGAATATCAAGCTGCCGCTTGAGATCATGGGCTATTCCAGGGCCGATCAGGACGAGCGGGTGAAGAAGGTCCTGCAACTGGTTGATCTGGATGGGTTTGGCGGCAAGTACCCCTGGCAGCTCTCGGGCGGGATGCAGCAGCGGGCCAGCATCGCGCGGGCGCTGGCCTTCGATGCCGACATCCTGCTGATGGACGAACCCTTCGGCGCGCTGGACGAGATCGTGCGCGATCACCTGAACGAACAGCTGCTGCAGCTCTGGGCGGCGACCGACAAGACCATCGGTTTCGTCACCCATTCGATCCCCGAGGCGGTCTATCTGTCGACCAAGATCGTGGTGATGAGCCCGCGGCCGGGCCGGATCACCGATGTGATCGAAAGCCCGCTGCCGAAGGAGCGCCCGCTGGAGATCCGCGACACGCCGGAGTTCATCGAGATCGCCCACCGCGTGCGCGAGGGGCTGCGGGCGGGGCATTCCTATGATGACTGAGGCCGCCCCGATGCCGGAGGGCCGGCGATGAGATCCGTGCTTGCCGTCCTGACCGTGGTCGCCGCCATCGTGGCGATCTGGTATGCCGCCTGCCTGCCGATGAACATCAAGAGCGTGCTGACCAATGCCGAACGGGCCGGGGCGCAGGTGGTGCCCGCAGGCGCGCAGGCCCGCCGCGACCTGAGCGCCATCGGTCTGGTGGCGCAGAACGGCTTCGCCATCCCGGCGACCTGGGCCGAGGAACGCCCGCGTCTGCCGGCGCCGCATCAGGTGGCGGCGGAGTTGTGGAACACCACGGTGATGAAGAAGATCACCTCGAAACGCAGTCTGGTCTACCACGGCTGGGTGACGCTGAGCGCGACGCTCCTGGGCTTCGCCATCGGCACCGGGCTGGGCATCCTGCTGGCGGTGGGGATCGTGCATTCCCGGGTGATGGACATGTCGGTGATGCCCTGGGCCATCGTCAGCCAGACCATCCCGATCATCGCGCTGGCGCCGATGATCATCGTGGTGCTCTATTCCATCGGGGTGCAGGGGATCCTGCCCAAGGCGGTGATCTCGGCCTATCTCAGCTTCTTCCCGGTGGTGGTCGGCATGGTCAAGGGGCTGCGCAGCCCCGATGCGATGCAGCTCGACCTGCTCAGGACCTATAATGCCAGCGGCGCGCAGGGGTTCTGGAAGCTGCGGCTGCCGGCCTCGATGCCCTTTCTCTTCGCCTCGCTGAAGATCGGCATCGCCTCGTCGCTGCTGGGCGCCATCGTGGGCGAGCTGCCGACCGGCGCGGTCGCCGGTCTGGGCGCGCGGCTGCTGGCGGGCAGCTATTACGGCCAGACGGTGCAGATCTGGTCGGCGCTGTTCGCCGCGGCGATCCTGGCGGCGATCCTGGTGGGCATTCTCGGCGTGATCGAGAAGATCACGCTCAAGCGGATGGGGATGGCGTGATGGTTCTGGTGATCCTTGCCGTCCTGCTCTGGGCCCTGGGCTTCTGGGTCAACATGCGGCTGGCCAACGGCCCGGCCGCCGCGACCCGCGCCGGCCAGCTGGCGGTGCCGGTGATCTTCGGGCTGACCGTGCTGGTGGTCTGGGAGCTGCTGGTGCGCGGGTTGAGCGTGCCGATGGTGATCCTGCCGGCGCCCTCGCTGATCGCGGCGCGCTTCGCCACCAGCCTGCCGGTGCTCTGGGGCGATTTCGTGCAGACCATCCTCAAGGGGGCGCTGTCGGGCTATGTCATCGGCTGCGGCGCGGCGCTGCTGACCGCGGTGCTGATCGACCGCAGCGATTTCCTGCGCCGCGGCCTGTTGCCGGTGGGCAATTTCGTCGCCGCCCTGCCGATCGTCGGCATCGCGCCGATCCTGGTGATGTGGTTCGGCTTCGACTGGCAGTCCAAGGCCGCCGTGGTGGTGGTCATGGTGTTCTTCCCGATGCTGGTCAACGCGGTGGCGGGGCTGAGCCAGACCACCGCGATGCAGCGCGACCTGATGCAGACCTATGCGGCCGGCTACTGGCAGAGTTTTTTCAAGCTGCGGCTGCCGGCGGCGATGCCGTTCATCTTCAACGGGCTCAAGATCGCCTCGACGCTGGCGCTGATCGGCGCCATCGTGGCCGAGTTCTTCGGCTCGCCTACCATGGGGATGGGCTTTCGCATCTCGACCAGCGTCGGCCAGCTGGCGCTGGACATGGTCTGGGCCGAGATCGTGGTCGCCGCCCTGGCCGGGACGGCGTTCTACGGGCTGGTGGCGGCGCTGGAGCGGGCGGTGACCTTCTGGCACCCGTCGCAGCGGGGCTGAGAGAGACAGAACGAGACCCCGGGCAGCGGGGCGGAACCGAGTTCAACAAGGAGTGAAAGACAGATGAAGAAACTGATTGGTGGGGCGCTCGCCGCCTTCGCACTGAGCACCGGCGCGGCCTTCGCTGCCGATGCGGTCAAGCTGCAGCTGAAATGGGTGACCCAGGCGCAGTTCGCCGGCTATTATGTGGCCAAGGACAAGGGCTTCTATTCCGACGAGGATCTGGACGTCACCATCCTGCCCGGCGGCCCCGACATCGCGCCGACCCAGGTGATCGCCGGCGGCGGTGCCGACGTGATGATCGACTGGATGCCCTCGGCCCTGGCGGCGCGCGAAAAGGGCCTGCCGCTGGTCAATATCGCCCAGCCCTACAAGAGCTCGGGCATGATGCTGACCTGCTGGAAGGACGCCGGCATCGAAAAGCCGATGGATCTGGTCAACCGCACTCTGGGCGTGTGGTTCTACGGCAATGAATTCCCCTTCATGAGCTGGATGAGCCATCTGGGCATCAAGACCGACGGCAAGGGCCCCGACAGCGTCGAGGTGCTGAAGCAGGGCTTCAACGTCGACCCGCTGCTGCAGCGTCAGGCCGACTGCATCTCGACCATGACCTATAACGAATACTGGCAGGTGATCGACGCCGGCGTGACGCCGGAGGAGCTGGTGACCTTCAAGTATGAGGATCAGGGCGTCGCCACGCTGGAGGACGGTCTCTATGTGATGGAGGACAAGCTCTCCGATCCGGCCTTCGAGGACAAGATGGTGCGTTTCGTCCGCGCCTCGATGAAAGGCTGGAAATACGCCGAGGAGAACCCGGACGAGGCCGCCGAGATCGTGCTTGAGAACGATTCCACCGGCGCCCAGACCGAGACCCACCAGAAGCGCATGATGCGCGAGGTCGCCAAGCTGACCGCCGGTTCGAACGGCGCGCTGGACCCGGCCGATTACGAGCGCACGGTCAAGACGCTGCTGACCGGCGGCTCGGACCCGGTGATCACCAAGGAGCCCGAGGGCGCCTGGACCCACGCGATCTCGGACAAGGCGCTGAACTGAGCCGCGCGCTGTGCGCCCGGGCGCAGCCCCGGGCCCGATGACACTGCCGCCCGCCCCGGGTCCCGGGGCGGGCGGTCTGCGTTTCTCACCGACCTGCGCGGGGGGCTGAGGCCGGGGCCGCGAACGCCCCTGCGGGGCGGGCCTCCGGCGGAGGTATTTGCCGCCAAGATGAAAGCGCCGCGATGCGCCTTTCTCCTTGGCGAAAATACCTCGTCCCGGCGTGCGGCCGGGCGCCGACGTCAGCCGTCCTGGCGCTTCTGGGCGACGATGCGGGCCATTTCCGCCGCCGGCAGGTAGCCGCGCAGCATCTCGTCGTGCAGCACGAAGGTGGGGGTGCCGGAGATCCGCAGCTGCTGCGCCAGCTGGTGGTTCTGCGTCAGCTCGGCATTGACCTCGTCGCTGTCCATCTTGGCCAGGATCGCCGGGGCATCCAGACCCAGCCCCTCGGCCAGCCGGCCCAGCACGGTGTCGTTGACCTCGCCCTGCAGTTCCAGCAGCGCGTCATGCACCTGGGCATAGGCGTCGTTGCCGGCCACCAGCCGGGTGGCGATGGCGAAGCGCGAGGAGATCAGCGAGGCATCGCCGAGGATCGGGAATTCCTTGACGATCAGGCGGATATTGCCGTCGGCCTTCAGCAGCTCGGCGACCTCGGGCACTGCCTTGCGGCAATAGCCGCAGCGGTAGTCCATGAATTCGACCAGGGTGATGTCGCCGTCGGGATTGCCGCCGACCCAGGAATAGCCGTCGTTGAAGATCGCCTGTTCGTTGGCCTTGACCAGATCCAGATCGGCGCGGGCGGCGGCATCGGCCTGGCGCTGTTCCAGCAGGTTCACCGCCTCCAGGATCACCTCGGGGTTCTGCAGCAGGTACTGGCGCACCTCGTTGCCGAAGGCGGCGCGCTCGGCCTCGGTCATGGCGGTCAGGTCGGTGGCCTGGGCCTGCCCGGCCAGCAGGGCCAGCGCGGTCACGGCCGGGGCGGCAAGTCGGATCATGGTCAATTCCTTTTCTGGAGTTTTTCGGAGGCAGACAGCACATCTTGGGCGCGTTGCCAAGCGGGCGATCCGCGCGGCAGTTGCATCGCGGCGCGGCGGGCGTGCAGACCGGCGTCTTCCAGCCGACCCTCCAGCGCATAGCGTTCGGCGGTGACCAGCGCGGCCATGCCGGGCTGGCCGTCCTGGGCATAGGCCAGCGCCAGGTCGCGCAGCACCCGGGTGTCGCGGAAATCGCGCGCGCGGGCCTGTTCCAGCGTCGCGAGCCCGGCCTTGAGCTGGCCGGCGGCACGCTGCGCCCGGCCCAGCCCGCCCAGGATCAGCGGCTCGTTCGGGGCCAGTTCATTGGCGGTCGCATAGGCGGCGGTGGCGCCGGCCCAGTTGCGCGTCTCCATCAGGATCTGGCCCTTGAGGTCGTGGTAATAGGCGTCCTCGGGCCGTTCGGCGATCGCCGCCTCGATGGCGGCGCGGGCGCGGGTCAGGTCGTTCTTGCGGTGATAGGCCACCGCCTGGCGCATCAGGCGGATGTCGGGCTGGGGCTCCTCGGGGGCGCGGCGCAGGGTCCAGTCCGGCGTGCGGGTGAAGGCCGAGAGCTTGCCGCGCAGCCGGGCGAACCAATAGGCGTGGCGCGGATCGGGCGGGAGGGCGCGGTCGTTGGCGGCGATGTAATCCTCGGCCGCGCGGATCCGGTCGCGGGTCAGCGGGTGGCTGAGCATATAAGGGTCCTGGTTCGCCACGCTCAGCAGCTCCTGACCGGCGAAGGCGCGGTGCAGGTCCAGCAGCCCGCGCGGGTCGATGCCGGCATAGCTGAGAAAGTCCGCCGCCGCCCGGTCGGCCGAGGCCTCCTCGGCGCGGGTATGCGACAGGAAGGCGCGCATCGCCACGCTCTGGCTGCCGGCTGCGAGGCCCACCGCCGCCTGACCGCCGCCGGCAGCGGCGGCGATCATCGCCAGCGCGGTGCCGAGTCCCGCAGCGGTGCGGGCGCTTTGCATATTGCCCATGCGGCGGGCGAGATGGCCGTTGGCGATATGGGC
This sequence comes from Pseudodonghicola sp., assembly GCA_050177915.1. Taxonomy (GTDB): domain Bacteria; phylum Pseudomonadota; class Alphaproteobacteria; order Rhodobacterales; family Rhodobacteraceae; genus Pseudodonghicola. The sequence goes on from JBFXGQ010000128.1 coordinate 7,408, forward strand.
GGCCTCATGGGCGATGACCGCCTGCAGCATGCGGGCGCTGTCGACCTTCTGGATCAGCCCGGCGTTCAGGAAGATGGTGCGGTGATCGACGACGAAGGCGTTGAAGGTCGGATCGTCGACCACCATCACCCGCACCTGGGCCGCGTTCAGCCCGGCAGCGCGCAGGATCGGAAAGGCCAGCTCGGTCAGCCCGTGTTCGATATCGGCGTCCCTGAGCAGCGTCAGCGCGGCGGCGGGACGCGCCGCGACCGTCGCCAGCAGCGCACAGAGCACCAGCGCCGGGATTGACGCCAGCCGGGAGAAACGGTCAATAGCCATGCCGCAACCATGGGAGCTGATCATGCGAAACTCAACCCGATCCCAGGTCGATCCCTTCATTGTGATGGATGTGATGGAGGCCGCCCGCAAGGCCGAGGAGGGCGGCCGCCAGATCATCCACATGGAGGTGGGCCAGCCCAGTACCGGGGCGCCGAAGGGCGCGACCGAGGCGCTGACGCGCGCGCTGGGTGCCGATGCGCTGGGCTACACCGTGGCGCTGGGCCTGCCGGCGCTGCGCGCCCGCATCGCCCGGCTCTATGGCGAATGGTATAATGTCGATCTGAACCCGGAGCGGGTGGTGATCACCCCGGGCTCCTCGGGCGGGTTCATTCTGGCCTTCACCGCGCTCTTCGACACCGGCGACCGGGTCGGCATCGGCGCGCCCGGATACCCGTCCTATCGCCAGATCCTCAAGGCGCTGGGCATGGCGCCGGTCGATCTGCCGACGGCGGCCGAGAACCGCTATCAGCCGGTGCCGGCGGATTTCGCCGGCATGGATCTGGCCGGGCTGATGGTGGCCTCGCCCGCCAACCCCACCGGCACAATGCTGGATCACGCCAGCCTCGGCGCGCTGATCGAGGCGGCGCAGGGGCAGGGCGCGTCCTTCATCAGCGACGAGATCTACCACGGCCTGGAATACGAGGCGAAGGCGGTCACCGCGCTGGAGCTTTCCGACGACGTCTATGTGATCAACTCCTTCTCCAAGTATTTCTCGATGACCGGCTGGCGCGCCGGCTGGCTGGTGGTGCCCGAGGATCACGTGCGGGTGCTGGAGCGCATCGCCCAGAACATGTTCATCTGCGCCCCGCACGCCAGCCAGGTGGCGGCGCTGGCGGCGATGGACTGCACCGAGGAGCTGCAGGCCAATCTCGCCGTCTATGCCCGCAACCGCGCGCTGATGCTCGAAGGCCTGCCCAAGGCCGGTTTCGACAGGATCGCGCCGCCCGACGGCGCCTTCTACATCTACGCCGATGTCTCCGAGCTGACCCGGGACAGCCGCGCCTTCGCGGCCGAGATCCTCGACAAGGCCGGGGTCGCGGTCACCCCGGGGCTCGATTTCGATCCGGTGCGCGGCGCCACCACGCTGCGCTTCTCCTACGCCCGCTCCTCCGCGGATATCGAGGAGGGGCTGGCGCGGCTCGCCCGCTTCATGGCTGAGCGGGGCTGAGCGGGCCGCCCCGTCGCCGCCTTTTTCTGGCGATAAATATCCCGGGGGCGTGGCGCAGCCTCGGCGGGGGCAGCGCCCCCGGACCCCGCTTGCCGCGACGGCGAAATCCGGCGTTTCCAAGCCCCGCCCGCTGGGCTATCCTGCGCCGAACGGCCGGGGGACAAGGCCGAAAGACAGGATCCCAAGACAGGATCTTCCGAGGCAGCGGTGAACGGGCGGAGAGCGTGGTGAGCAGGTTTTTTGCGATTTTTCTGCTGGTCTTGAGCCTTGCCGTGCCGATCGCCGTGCCGGTCCCGGTGTCCGCCGGCGCGCAGGAGTTTTCCGGGCTGGCACGGATCGATCCCGAGAACAGCCAGATCACCGCGCTGGGCCGCCACGATCTGCGGGTGGACCTGAGGATGAGCCAGGGCGTGCCCTATCGGCTCTTCACCCTCGACGGGCCGCCACGGCTGGTGCTGGACTTTCAGGAGGTCGACTGGACCGGGCTGACCGCGGCGCGGCTGTTGCAGACCGACCGGATTCCGCAGGTGCAGTTCGGC
>JBFXGQ010000129.1:0-9431 GCA_050177915.1 Pseudodonghicola sp.
AAAACACGCCGCTCTTTTAAGGCGGGTTAAAAATTCAAGAAAAAGCCGACCGCGCCGCCCCCCCCCCCGCCAAAGGCGAGGAACCGGGCGCATTTCCGGCATCCGGGGTCCCGGATTACAGGCCGGTGTCCCGGCTGGTGCCACCGATCGTGCCCAGCGCACGCTCCAGGCTCTCCAGCCGCCGCGCGGCGGCCTCCTCGCTCAGCGGCGCTATCGGTGCCGGCGGCTCGATCAGGCTTTCGGCGATCTCGATCCAGCTGGCCGAGGAGGTCAGGCCGGGAAAGGCCGCCACCACCTCGGCCGCCACCGGCTCGTTGCCCGCCTTGCGGGCGGCCAGCAGCAGATAGGAGGCGTCGCGCGCACTGAACTGGTCGGGGAAGCCGGCCCAGAGCCTGCGATAGAACTGGATCGCCTCGGGCCAGTTTCCCCCCCGCCACAAGGCCAGCGCCACGTCGCGCAGGTTGCGCGCGTCAGGCGCCGCGACATGGGTGCGCAACAGTTCCTCGGACTCGCCCAGATCGGCCAGCACCCTGGCCTTGAGCGCATTGATCCGCTGGCGCAGCGCCGGGTCCTCCGGCACCTCGATCCCGGCGATCTCGTCCAGCGCCGCGCCCCCCAGACCGCCGCGCGCCAAGGCCCGCGCCAGCTTCAGCCGCAGCTCTGCGATGCGGCCGGGCGCAACCGGCTCCTCGGCGAACTCGGACCAGTCGCTCAGCAAAGACAACGCGCGGCGATATTCCACCGCGGCCAGATCGGTGCCGCCGATCTCCAGCGCACGGTCGGCCAGCGCCTCGGTATGGGTGGCGAAATCGGGAAAATAGCGGAACAGCGGCACCAGTTGCAGATGCACCGACAGCCAGCGCGCCAGCGGCAGCTGACCCTCGGCGCCGTCGCGGTAGACCAGCGCCATATCCTCGCCCGCCCGCAGCGCCGCCTGCGCCGCATCCGGCGTGTCGGGAAACCGCAGCATCAGCTTGCCCAGCACCACCAGCGCCCCGACGGAATCCCCGGTATTGGAATAGATCGCCGCCAGACGCTTGAGCACCTCGAGCTCGAAATTGTCGCCGCGCCAGGCGTCGGCGCCGAAGGTCAGCACGTCGCGCGCCGCCAGCAGCGCGCCGCGCCCGCCGTCGGCCAGCGCCATATCGGCCAGCGCCAGTCGCGCCCGCGCCGCATATCGGTCCCAGCCGCGGGTCGCCTCGAAATAGGACTCCAGCGCGGTGGTGGCCCTGCCGTCGCGCTCCGCCGCGCGGCCGCGCAGGAAATGCCCCACCGGCGCCATCGAGAGATCGGGCAGGTCTTCGAGCATCGTCAGCACCGCCGCCGTGACCCCGTGATCGCCGGCCTCGATCGCCGCCTCGGCAAGACTGGGCAACACCATCCGCTGCACCGCGCGGGATTGCAACGCCAGCGCCTCGGGCGCGCCGCGCAGATTGTCCCGCAGCATCACCGCGTCGCCTTCGGAGATCGCCTGCAGCACCAACCAGAGCTCTCGGTCCGCGCGCCCCAGATCGGCCAGCGGCGAGCCGAGGAATTCCGGCGCCGGCTCGCCCGACAGCAGATAGGCGGCGTCGCGCAACGCCTGCCAGCGCCGCTTGTCGCGGACCGATTGCGGCGTGACCCCGTCCAGAACCGAGCGCGCCTCGTACAGCATCCCCTGCCCGAGGAAGAGCTCTGCCATATCCAGAAAGACGCCCGGCCGCTCCGGCCCGTGCGCCGAACTCAGCGCCTCGATGCGATCGGTCAGCGCGCCGTGGAACCGGTCCGGCGGCCAGCGGCGCAGATCCATCGCGGCGGCTACGCCCTGCCCCGGCGCAAGCCGCGCGGTTCCCGGCCCGGCGGGCGACACTCCGACATCCGGCGGCGCACCCGATCCCAGCGCGGCGCCGGCCGCAAGCCCGCCCGCCACCAGCATCGCCGCCGCCATCGGTTTCCTCATGCCCACCACCAGTTACACATGGAAAGACGCAATTATACCTTGCCTTAATTCTTATATTGATGGATAGTTTATCATGCAATAACAGGAATTGCATCGAATTCTTTCGGGTTTGTTCTTGCCGGGATTGTCAGGGGGTGCAGCGCGCAGATGGGCAACGGAAATTATGTCTCCCTCTCGCTGGCGACGGCCCTGCAGCACAGCATCGACCTCGCCGCGCACAACATGGCCAATGCCTCGACCGCCGGCTACAAGGCGATGCAGCCGCTGTTCGAGGCGGTCGAGCCCGAGGGCGAGCTGACCGAGACATCGGTCAGCTACGTGCAGGACAACGGCACCTATATCGACCAGAGCCAGGGCGCGCTGATCGCCACCGGCAACCCGCTGGACCTGGCGCTTTCCGGTCCGGGCTGGATCGGCTACGAGACCGAGGGCGGCAATACCGCCTATGGCCGCGACGGCCGGCTGACGATCAACGCCGACGGCCAGCTCGCCACGCTGAGCGGGGCGCCGGTTCTGAACCCCAGCGGCGTGCCGATCACCCTGCCGCAGGCGCTGGGGCAGCAGATCATCATCACCCAGGACGGCGACATCACCGATCTGGAGGGCACGGTGCTGGGGCAGCTCGGCATCTTTAGGATGCCGGACGTGAACCAGATGACCCCGATTGGCAACGGCCTTTACCTGATCGACGGGGCCGCGGGCGAGGTGACGCCCGATGCCGATACCCGGATCTCGCAGGGGTTCATCGAACAGAGCAACGTGCAGCCGATCGTCGAGATGACCCGGCTGATGGACATCCAGCGCGCCTATGAACGCGCGTCGAAACTGATGACCGACCAGAACGACCTGACGAAACAGGCGATCCAGCGCCTGGGCCGCGTGGTCTGAACAGCGGCGCGGCAACGAAACGGAAGGGACCTCGGAATGAAAGCACTCGGGATCGCGGCGACGGGCATGCTGGCGCAGCAGACCAATGTCGATGTCATCGCCAACAACATCGCCAACGCCAATACCACCGGGTTCAAGAGCGGCCGGGCCGCCTTTCAGGACCTGATCTATCAGTCGATGCAGCAGGAGGGCGCGCTGACCTCGACCGAGGGCACCGCGCGCCCGGTGGGGATGAACGTGGGCCTCGGCGTGCAAAGCGCCGGCGTGGTGCGGCTGAACACCCAGGGCGGGCTGTCGCAGACCGAAAACCAGCTCGACCTCGCGCTCGAGGGGCGCGGCTTCTTCGTGGTCAACCGGCCCGACGGCAGCCAGGCCTATACCCGCGCGGGCTCCTTCCAGCTGAGCGCCGAGGGCCAGATCGTCACCATGGACGGCTACGAGATCGACCCCGGCATCACCGTGCCCGACAACACCCGCCAGATCGCCATCAACCAGGAAGGCGTGGTGATGGCCTATGTCGACAACGATCCCACCCCGGTGGAACTGGGCCAGCTGACCATGGCCACCTTCCTGAACGAGGCCGGCATGAAGCCGATCGGCAACAACATGCTGGAGGAGACCACCGCCTCAGGCGAGCCGACGCTGATCAACCCGGGCGAGCCCGGCGTCGGCATCGTCCGCCAGGGCTATCTGGAGAACTCCAACGTCAACATCATCCAGCAGATCACCGATCTGATCTCGGCCCAGCGCGCCTACGAGATGAACTCCAAGGCGATCGAGACCGCCGATCAGATGCTGTCCACCGCGAACCAGATCAAGTAATCCGATGCGCCGCCCGCCCGCCCCCCAGACCCGCATCCGCCGCCTGCTGGGCGCCGTCGCGCTCGTCGCGGCGCTGTTGCCGGCGCTGCCGGCGGCCGCCGCCGAGATCGCCGGGCTGGTGGCCGAGCGCGCCACCCAGGACTTCGGCCCGGCGATGCCCGAGAAGGGCTATTTCAGGATCCGCATGGCCGAGGGGCTGCCGGCCGAGGGCGAATTCATCCGCGAATTCTGGATCGACCGCGACACCGGCCAGTTCATCGCCAATGTAATCACCGATCGCGGCGAGGTGCAGCGGGTCTGGGGCCTGGCGACGCTGACCCTGCCGGTGCCGGTGCCGGTGCGGCGGATCATGCCCGACGACATCGTCCGGCCCGAGGACGTCGAGATGGTCGAACTGCCCTGGGCCCGGGTCAACGCCTATGCGGTGACCGAGGCTCAGGGGCTGGTCGGCATGCAGGTGCGCCGCATGCTGACCCCCGGCCGCCCGGTGCAGCTGCAATCGGTGATGCCGCCGGTGATCATCTCGCGCGGCGAGCGGGTGACGATCCAGCTGAACCACGGCGGGCTGCAGCTGTCGGCCGAGGGCAAGGCGATTTCCGACGCGCATCTGGGCCAGGAGGTCCGGGTGGTCAATCTCAGCAGCAACAAGACAATCGTGGGCATCGCCCGCGCCGACGGATTAGTGGAGGCCAGCTTTTGACCCGCACTCGTGACACCGCCCCCGCCGCGCGGCACCGCCTGCCCCGGGCCGGCCTGCTGGCGCTGGCCGCGCTTCTGGCCGTGCCGGCCTGCACCCAGTACAAGGAAGGCCGCAACCCCACGCTCAGCGGCGTGGTCCTCGACGGCGACACCATGCCCGAGGTCAACCGCATCAGCGTGCCGATGCCCGAGGCCGAACCCGCCCTGCCGCCCAAGCGCGCCGAGGCTTCCGGCCTCTGGGGCAAGAACACCCGCAGCTTCTTCGGCGACCGGCGGGCGCAGGCGGTGGGCGATCTGCTGACCGTGGTGATCGACATCAACGACCAGGCCCAGCTGAAGAACGCCTCAGAGCGTTCGCGCAGCGGCGGCCAGAACGTCAAGGACCCGGTGTTCCTGGGCTATGGCGGCCAGATCGACAAGATCCTGCCCGGCGTCGACGCCAACGACCTGCCCACCGGCGGCTCGATCATCGACCTCGATTCCAGCTCCTCCGCCTCCGGCGAGGGCTCGATCAAGCGCAACGAGACGATCCAGCTCCGCGTCGCCGCGATGATCGTCAAGGAACTGCCGAACGGCAATTTCGTCATCGGCGGCCGGCAGGAGGTCAAGGTGAACTACGAGCTGCGCGAGCTGCGCGTCGCCGGCGTGATCCGACCGGTGGACATCAACATCGACAACTCGATCTCCTACGACCAGATCGCCGAGGCGCGCATCGCCTACGGCGGCCGCGGCCAGTTGACCCGGGTGCAGCAGCCCCGCTACGGCGAAGACATGCTTGACGTGATCCTGCCCTACTGACCGGAGACCGGAGCATGAAAAAGCTGCTCCTCATCCTGCTGGTGCTCCTCGCCATGGGGGGCATCGGCTTTGCCGCCGGCTGGCTGCTGATGCCACGCCAGGCGCCGCCGTCGGCGGGCGGCGCCGCGGCGGCGTCCCACGACCCCCTGCTCTACCGGATGCCGCTGGGCCGGATCACCATCCAGGTGCTGCAGCCCAAGCGGATCCTGCATGTGCAGATCGACATGGACGTCTTCATCGCCGACGCCACCAATTTCGAACGCCTGGGCGATGCCGAAGGCCGCGCGCGGCTGCGCGATGCGACCATCGGCGCGGTGTCGGATCTGGCCGAAACCCTGCTTTGGATGGACCCGGGGCAGGAGGATACGCTGGATCAGCAGGCGCTGGCGGAACAGATCGTGATGAAGCTGAACACCAGCTTTCCCTCGGTCCGCTCGGCCCGGCTGAACAGCCTTGTCGCCCATCCGACGCCGCGCAACTGACGCGCGCGGTTCCTAGCGGATCGCCAGCACCAGATCCGAGGCGACCGTCTCGTCGCCCTTGAGCTTGTAATAGAGATCGCCATCGGCAAACAGCACCTCGCCGACCGAGGTCTTGCGATAGGTATAGGCCGGCACCGCGACGCCATCGGCGTCCTCGGCGGCGATCTTGACCGTATAGTTGCCGTCCAGAACCGCCTCGCCGGCGTCGTCGGTGCCGTCCCAGCCGATCGACGTCAGCTCGCCCGCCTCCACCGGCAGGCCGCTGATCGTGCGCACCAGCCGGTCCATTGGGTCGTAGATCTCAACGCTGGCCTTGGCGGCACCGTCCGGCAGCATGTAGTAGGCATCCGAAGCGCCATCCTCCAGCACCGCCATGCTGGAGAACACCGTGACGTCCCGCCCGATCATCTGCGCCCCCGAGGTGGCGGCCAATGCGCTGAACTGCGACGACAGGGTTTCCAGATTGGTGTTGGTCTTGACCGATTGCTCGACCTGGCTCAGCTGCGCCAGCTGCGACACGAACTGGGTGCTGTCCATCGGCGCCAGCGGGTCCTGGTTCTGGATCTGCGCGGTCAGCAGGGTCAGGAAGCGGGTGTAATCCTCGCCCAGCTGCGACAGCGAGTTGCTGGAGGCCGCGCTGGTGGTCGTCGTGCCCGTGGTCCCGGTTACATCCATCTCGATACCCCCTCAGGTTACGATATCCAGCCGGCCCTGGCCGATCAGATCCGGTTGCGTCTGGCGCGTCGCGGTGGCAGCCGCGTCGGCCTCGGTCATGGCGGCGGACCCAAGGACCGCGCCCTGCCCCGACCCGCCGCTGTCGCGGCCGGAGCCCTGTTGCGAAAAGGATTGCAGATCCAGCGCCCCGGCGTCCAGCCCGCCCAGCGCCTGGGCCAGCAGATCGCGGTCGGCACGCAGCGCAGTCAGCACTGCCGGATTCTCGGCCCGGACCACGACCCTGAGCGAGCCGTCCTGCGTGTCGGTCACATCGACCTCGATCCCGCCCAGCCCGCGCGGGCTCAGCTCGATCCGCGTATGGCCCTCGCTCACCTCGGCGGCGCGGACCTGATTGGCCAGCACCTCGGCAAAACGTGGCTGATCGGGGGCGCGGGTCTGGGCCGGCTTGTCCGCCGTCGCCACATGCGGCCGCCCCGACTCGCCCTCGCGCGCAAGGGCGACGATCCCATCCTCGGCTGCGCCCCGCCGGTCGCGGGTGCCGCCCGGCATGCCGCCATTCTGCGGCTGGGGCGCGGCGACGATGGCCGAAGCGACGGCGACGATCCGGGCCAGCAGATCGGCGGTGCCGGGCATCGTGCGATCGCCGCGGGCCGTCGCCAGCGGCAGCAGAAGGATATCGGCCGCCTCCTCCGGCAGAACGGCCGGCTCCGTCGCGGAGATCGGGCTTGCGGCCTCCTCCGGTTCCGCCGCTTGCGCAACGATTGCGGCGACCGTGTCGGCCGGCGTCACCTGTTGCGGCGCGACCGTCGCCTCCGTCGGTTGCACCCGGACCGGCGCCAGAACCGACGCCAGAGCCGGCGCCGGGGCCTCGACCCGGGAAACGACTGCCGGCGCAGCTGTAGCACCGGACAGCGCACCGTCGACAGCCACAGCTTGCCCCGCCCGCAGGGAGAGCGCCGACAGCGTCCGCGACACGGCAAAGCCCTGGGCCGGAGCAGGCTCGGCCGTCAGCCCGTTCAGCGCCTTGCCCACGTCGGCCAGCGCGGCGCGGAACAGGGCCGGCGTCACGACCTCCGCGTCGCCCGCGGTCGCGTCGGGGGCCGCGGCGGCCACCGCATCCTGCGGCAATGCCGCCGCCAGGACCGGCACCAGCCCGGCGCCGCTGTCACGGTCGAAAGCGGCCAGGGCGGCGGCCAGTTCGGTGACCATCTGCGCCACCGCCGGCGGCATGTCCCCAGATCCGTCGCCCGCGGCATCGCCGTCACCGGCCTCCGCGCCCGGATCCTCCAGCTGCGCCGCCCTGCGGCCCAGACCGGCCAGCAGCTGCGACAGGCGCCCGCGCGGATCGGTCCCGTCCCCGGCCCCGGCCCTCGCCGCCAGATCCGCGGGAACATCGGCCGACGCCTCCACCGCGAACAGCTGCGCAAAGGCGTCCGAGGCCGCGCCGCGCACGGCTGCGGTCCCGGCCGGAGTGCCGATCACGGCCGACAACAGATTGACGACGCTGCTCATAGTCTCATCCCAGCTGAGCCGCCGTCACGCCCCGCGACAACAGCCCGTATTTCAGGCGCGTCATCGCGCGCCGTTCGATCTGGCGCAACCTCTCGCGGCTGACACCCAGACGCAAGGCCAGATCCTCGATGGTGTCCGGCACCGGCCGCAGGTTGCGCGACAGAACGATCTCGCGCTCCACCTCGCCCAGATCGGCCATCGCCTCGGCGATCAGCCCGCGCAGCCGCGCGTTGCTCGACCGCGCGATCAGCCGCTCCTCCGGCGTCGGATCGGGCGACTGCACCGCCGCCATCAGATCGGCGCCCTCCGCCGCCTCATCCTCGTCCGGCAGGGCGTTGATGCGGCTCAGCGCGGTACCGTCGCGGTAGGCGCGCGTCGGCATGTCCACCACGCTGCTCAGCCGCGCCACCGTCCGGGTCACAGCGTTCAGGATCCACCAGTGCGCATAGGTGGAAAACCGCACTTCGCGCGACAGATCGAACCGTTCGGCGGCGCGGATCAGCCCGACGATCCCCTCGGCGATCAGCTCTTCCCGGTCGGAGGGCGCAACGCTCAGCCGCAGGACACAGCCGTAGACCTGACGCGCATGCGACAGGATCAGCGCCTCCAGCGCCACCCGGTCGCGGTCGCGCTGCCATCGCCGGATCAGATCCCGCTCCTGCTCAGACTCCAGCAACGGCGCCTGACGCGCCGTCGCATACGAGATTGCCATGACCTGCCTCGCGAAATCGTAGCGTTTCGTTGGCGGCAGAAGATCACAGCGCATGCAGTCTGCAAAGACCTAAGTGATTAACGGCGCTTTAATTCAAGGACTGTTGCCGCCCGAGGACGGAGCCGAGACGACGAGTCCTTGGCGCCCGCAGCTATTGCGCGCGCAGGCGCCGTTCGGGTTCGACCCCCGGTCGGCCATAGTCCCGCGCCATCGGGCGCAACGCGGCGCGCATGCTGTCGGGGACGGTCGGGCAGATCGCATCGGCCCGGATCAGCGGCGAGGCGCCGGCGCTGGCCAGCTCCATCAGGATACGCCCCAATTCTTGCCCCAATTCATGGCCGGACACGCTTTCCGCATCGGCGAACCCGACGGGCTCGACCAGCACCACCGCATCGCGGGGCACATAGGCCCCCAGTTCTTCGGCCAGCACATCGCCGAGGGAGGCGCCGGGCAGCAGGTCGACCCCCTCCATCATCGCATAGGGCCGGGTGCCACCCCCATGGCACACCAGCGCCACCGTCGGCACGGTCAGCAGCGCCTCCAGCAGCCGCGCCAAAGGCGACATCTCATCCGGCGCGCGCACTTCGATCGCATCGCTCCAGATCTGCTCCAACAGCATATTGTCCTGCACAGTCCGATCCCCCACATCTTGCCGGTCAATGCTCTAAAGACAGCATATTTTGTCTTTCGTACTCGGAATAACGCCCACTTGTAAACCTTCCTATAACCTTACCCACAGGTCTTTTTCGCCCCAAAACCGGGCCTCCGGTGGCCTTCCCCGACGCCCGGCCGTACCCTGCCCGTCGCAACGGATTGAGTTTCAAGGCGAATTCCAGATGTGCGGATCAACCGCCCCGCGAACACCAGTTCTAGGGCTCCGCACAAGAATTAGCAGGACTTGGTT
>JBFXGQ010000130.1:0-9404 GCA_050177915.1 Pseudodonghicola sp.
GTTCCACGGCGTGATCACCCCCACCGGGCCGATCGGCACCCTTGTGGTGACGTTCATCAGCGTGGGCGAGCGCAGGTTCTGCCCGTCGCGGGCCGCGGCGACCTTGTCGGCGAAGAAGCGGAAGTTGGCGGCGCCGCGCAGCGCCGCCTTGGACATGAAGCGCAGCGCCTGGCCGGTGTCCCAGCATTCGCAAAGGGCGATTTCCTCGGCCCGCGCCTCGATCAGCTCGGCGATGCGGATCAGGATCTTCCTGCGTTCGGCCGCCGGCATGTCGCGCCAGGCGGGAAAGGCCGCCTTGGCGGCCTGCGCGGCGGCGTCGATATCCGCGGCGCCGCCGCGGGCCACCGGGCAGATCACGCTTTCGTCCACCGGCGAGGTGGTGTCGAAGATCGCGCCGGAGGCGGCCGGCCGGCTTTGGCCGCCGATCAGGTTCAGGATGCCGTGGTCGCGGAAGCGGGCCAGATAGCCGTTCAGCTTGGCGATGTTGTCGTTCAGCGCGGTCATGGCGGTCAGCCCTTCTTCAGGTGGTCGCGGATGCTGCCGGTCTTCGGCGCAAGCTCGGGGTCGATGTCGCGCATCTCCAGCGACAGGGCGAGCGAGCGGGTCGCCATCACCGGCGCGACGAAGCTTTCGGCGGCGGCGAAGATATACGCCGTGGCGGCCCTGCGGGTGTCCAGATCGCGGCCGCCGCGCAGCCGGACCGAGATGTCGATATAGCCATGGTCCGGATCGCCGTCGGCGATCGAGACGTGATCGGCCCGCATCGCCCGCACCCGGACCCCCGGCATCGGCAGCGCGCCGGTCTCGATGGCGGCGCGGCGCAGGGCGTCGCAGAGGCCGGCCATATCGACCCAATCCTCCACATTCGGAGAATAGTCGACGATCAGATGTGCCATGGCGCCCCTCCCTGCGTCAATGTGATTAACATGTTTAGTATATTTCGACTTTTGTCAACCCCTCATGCGGATTCGCACGTTGCGCGGGCGCGCCCGCATCGGCAAAAGTGGCACATGACAAAAGCAGCCTTGCCCAAGACCTCCCGATCCCTGCCGATCGCGCTGCTGCGCGCGCGCGAGGAGGTGATGGGACCGATCCGCGCCATGCTGGCCGATGTCGGCATCACCGAACAGCAATGGCGGGTGTTGCGGGTACTGGAGGAGGGCGGCGCGGCCGAGCCGACGCGGATCGCCGAGGATTCCTGTCTGCTGCTGCCGAGCCTGACGCGCATTCTGCAGAAGCTGGAGGAGCGGGGGCTGATCGTGCGCCAGCGGGACCAGGCCGACAAGCGCAAGCAGATCGTGCAGATCACCTCGGCGGGGGCCGAGGTGATCGCCGAGAACCTGGAGACCAGCATCGCGCTGAACGATCAGGTGCGCCAGCGGCTGGGCGCCGCGCGCTATGAGCTGCTGCTGGATCTTCTCAACGAGTTGAACAAGGGCGGCGCGGCCGCGTCCGAAGACTGACCGCGCCTGCCGGTGCCTGTCCCGGGCCGGCTCAGGCCGGTTTGTGCAGGTCGGGATAGGCGGCGGCGAAGGCAGGGTGTTCGGCGCAGGCGGCTTCGATGGCGCAGATACGGCCGAGGTCGGAGACATCGACGCCCCAGCGATGCGCGTTATAGAGCTGCGGCATCAGGCAGACATCGACCAGCCCCGGCGTATCGCCGCAGGCATAGGGGGCCTGTTCGAAGCCGCCTAGCAGTTCCTCCACCGCAACGAGGCCGGGGCGGATGAACCGCTGCATCCAGTCTTCCTTGACGTTCTCGCGGTTGCCGGTGATCTCGGCGGCGTAGTTGATGACCTGCAGGTTGCAGACCGGGTGGATGTCGACGGCAATGGCCAGCGCGACAGCAAGCTGCGCGGCGCGCGCGGCGGGTTCTTTCGGCAGCAGGCCCATGCCGCGGGTGTTGTCGAGATAGTCCAGCATCGCCAGCGACTGGGTCAGGCGCAGCCCGTCAATCTCCAGCACCGGCACCAGACCTTGCGGGTTGCGGGCGATATGTTCGGGGGTCTTGTGCTGTCTGGTCGGCAGATCGACCGGCACCGAGGTATAGGCGATGCCGCCCAGGTTCAGCGCGATCCGCATCCGGTAGGCGGCCGAGGACCGCCAGAAATCATAGAGCACAACCTCGCTCATATCCGTTCTCCTGTTGTGATGTCCCGGGGGCCCGGGTCTGTCGCGGCGGACGTTACCCGCATCCTCCGGCCGCGGCCATATCAATTCCGGGCGCCGTTTTCCGGCGCGGAAAACGGCCCGAAATCTTGCGAAGATTTCGGGCTCCCAGGCCCGACGGTTGCGCCGGGGCCGTTTTCTTCGCAAGAAAACGGGCCGAAATCCGCGCCGGATTTCGGCGCGATCCCGGCCCGCGGCCTCAGACGTCGCTCAGTTCCTTGGCGTGCATCCATTCGGCGTGTTTGGGGGCCTTCTTGGTCTTCGACCATTCCTCCAGCATGTCCCATTTCACCGCGTCGAGCCTGGCCAGCATCGCCTCTTCCTCCGGGTCCGGGCAGGCCAGTTCGATCCGGTGACCGGAGGGGTCGAAGAAATAGATCGAATGGAAGATCGAATGGTCGGTCACGCCCAGCACCTCGACGCCATTGGCCTCCAGATGCTCCTTGAACTTCAGGAGTTCCTCGCGGTCCTTCACCTTGAAGGCGATATGCTGCACCCAGGCCGGGGTGTTGGGGTCGCGGCCCATCTCGGGCTTGGTCGGCAGTTCGAAGAAGGCCAGAACGTTGCCGTCGCCGGCATCCAGGAACAGATGCATGTAGGGATCGGGCTCATGGGTCGAGGGCACGTGATCCTCGGCGATGGCCAGGATGAAATCCATGTTCAGCATCTTGCCGTACCATCCCACCGTCTCCTTGGCATCCTTGCAACGATAGGCGACGTGGTGAATCTTCTCGATCTTCATGGGATCACTCCTCCGGTTTCAGGGTGGCGGCGCGCAGGGCCTGGGACAGGATGGCGCGGTCGCCGATATGGTTGGCCAGGATCAGCACCAGACGGGCGTTCAGCTTGTTGCTCTCGGCCGTGCTCAACCCCTCGTGGGTGGCCAGCAGTTCGGCATAGAAATCGTCGGCGCCGTTGATGTTCGGGGTCAGGGTCAGGTCGGGCATGGGGCTTACTCCTTGCCGGTGGCGCGGCGGATCGCGGCGCGGAACTGGGTTTCGTCAAAGCCGGCGCGGCGCGCGGCCACATGCTGGTCGGGGCGGATCAGGTAGACGGCGGATGTGGCCTCGCCCAGATAGCGGTCCTTCAGCGCCAGCGTCGGGTCGTCCTTGATCGAGAGCGCCAGGCGCGTGACCTCGACACCGTCCTCCTCGATCACATCCGGCGCCTCGGCGTCGATGGTCAGCAGGGTGAACCGGTCGCCGAGCTTCGGCAGCAGAAAGCCGTCGGCCAGCGGCACGTCGGGGCAGGGCGAGCCGGGGCGGCTGCGCGCCGGCCCGTTCAGCAGCGCGTCGGCGGAGTTGAGCGGCGAGCCGTCATAGGTGCAGGGCACGCTGAGCCGGCCGGAGTTCACCAGCGGCCGGGCGAATTCGTAGGCCTCGCTCAGGTCCAGCACCGCGTCGCGCAGCATCCGCGACATCTCCGATTTCGGCGTGATGAAATCGGTCGAGCGTGACGAGTTCAGGATATTCTCGTCGGCGCCGTGGATCCGTTCGACATCGTAGCTGTCCAGCAGGCTGTCCGGCGCCTTGCCGTCGATCACCAGCTTGAGCTTCCAGATCAGGTTGTCGGTGTCCTGCAGGCCGGAGTTGGCGCCGCGGGCGCCGAACGGGCTGACCTGATGCGCGGAATCGCCGGCGAAGATCACCCGGCCGTGGCGGAATTTCTCCATCCGGCGGCACTGGAAGGTGTAGATGCTGACCCATTCCAGTTCGAATTCCACATTGTCACCCAGCATCGCCTTGAGGCGCGGAATCACGTTCTCGGGGCGCTTCTCGCGCTCCTTGTCGATGTCCCAGCCCAGTTGCAGGTCGATGCGCCAGACGCCATCGGGCTGCTTGTGCAGCAGCGCCGACTGGCCGCGGTTGAACGGCGGATCGAACCAGAACCAGCGCTCGGTGGGGAAATCGGCCTCCATCACCACATCGGCGATCAGGAAGTTGTCCTCGAACACCCGGCCGACGAAATCCAGCCCCAGCATCGCCCGCATCGGCGACCCGGCGCCGTCGCAGGCGATCACCCAATCGGCCTCGATGTTATAGCTGCCCTCCGGCGTGTCGACCTCGAGCGTCACATGGTCGGGATGGGTGCCGACGGCCGAGACCTTGTTGCGGCCGCGGATCTCGATCGGGGCGCCCTGCGCCTGCAGCTCCTGCACCCGTTCGACCAGGAACTGTTCGAAGTAATACTGTTGCAGGTTGATGAAGGCGGGGCGCTGGTGGCCCTCTTCCGGCAGCAGGTTGAAGTCATAGACCTTGCGGTCGTCGAAGAAGACCTTGCCCAGGTTCCAGACGACGCCCTTGTCCACCATCGGCTGGCCGCAACCCAGCCGGTCGAGGATCTCCAGCGGGCGCTTGGCGAAGCAGATGGCGCGGCTGCCGAAGCTGACCTTGTCGTTCTCGTCCAGCACGACGACCTCGATCCCCTGCTGCACCAGGTCGATGGCGGCGGCGAGGCCGACGGGGCCGGCGCCGACGACAACCGCCTGATGCCGGGCCGGCGCCGCGGCGTCCTGATCCGCATGCCGCGCATAGGGGTAGAGGGGGATTTCGAATATCTTGTTCGCGGGCTTGGTCATGGGCGTCCTCCCAAAGCTATGCGCCAGGCGCAAATCCTCCGTTTCCCGGCGCGGGCGCGCCGGGAGCTTGGTCTTATCGTTTCATCATTTGGCGCCGGGCGGCACGATCTGGATCAAATCCGCCCGGTGTCCGATGGAGGCGGGGCGGGGCCTTGCCGGGGCTTACCGGGGCTCCGCCCGTTCGGCGCTGAAAAAGGTCCACCGGACCTCTTTCCGGGCGCGCCTCACCCCTGCAGCTGTTCCCACATTTCCAGATCGCGCTGGGCGGTCCAGATCCGCGGGGTGTCGATGCCGCGGGCCTCGTCATAGGCGCGGGCGACGTTGAAGGGCAGGCAGTGTTCGTAGATCGCGTAATCGGCGAACTTGGGATCGCATTCGGCGCGCACCGCGTCCCAGGCCTCTTTCAGCGAGCCGCCGCGCGCCGCCACCTTGGCCGCCGGGCGATAGGTGCTCTCGACGAAATCACGGGTGTTCTCGATCGCCTCGTTGACCATCTCCTGGCCGATCAGCGCGTCGCCCCGGCCCGGCGCGATGGCGTCGACCTCGAACCATTTGATCGCGTCCAGCGTATCGCCCCAGTCGGAGAAATGGCCGTCGCCGCAGTAGCAGGCCGAGTGGTATTCGACGATGTCGCCGGTGAACATGACATTCTGGTCCGGCACATGGATCACGATGTCGCCGGCGGTATGGGCGCGGCCCAGATGCATCAGGTCGACCCGGCGCTTGCCCAGATAGACGGTCATGCTGTCGGAGAAGGTGGTGGTCGGATAGGTCAGGCCGGGGATGCTTTCGTGGCCTTCGAACAGGCGCGGGAAGCGCTGGAATTCGCTGTCCCAGTCCTCCTGTCCGCGTTCCACCACCATGCCGCGGGCGGCATCGCCCATGATGATCTGCTGCGCCCCGAAGGCGCTGGCGCCCAGCACGCGGACGGCGTGGTAATGGGTCAGCGCCACATGGGTGATTGGCTTGTCGGTGACCGAGCGGACGCATTCGATCACCTTGTTGGCCAGCCGCGGCGTCGCCTGCGCCTCGACGATCATCACAGAGTCGTCGCCGATGATCACGCCGGAGTTGGGGTCGCCCTCGGCGGTGAAGGCATAGAGGCCTTCGCCCACCTCGGTGAAGCTGATTTTCTTTTCGGTCAGGTCACCCTGCGATGCGAATGCTTTCGCCATGGTCTTTCCTTTTTCTTTTCAATGGACACCGAGGGGGCGCCGTGCTTGCTTCGCGCCATGACGAATATCCGGCGCGTATTTCCTTCCGTTCTGGTCGTGGCCATTCTGGCGGCCACGGCCCTGATCCTCTGGGCGATGGGGCGATCGCTGATCTGCCCCTGCGGCACGGTGGCCATCTGGTACGGTCCCGGCGATCCGGGGCCGAGCAGCCAGTCGCTGCTGGACTGGTACACGCCCAGCCATCTGATTCACGGCATCCTGTTTTACGCCGCGCTGTGGTGGGTCGCCCGCGAGATGCCGCTGCGCTGGCGGCTGGTGATCGCCATGGTCGTCGAATGCGGCTGGGAGATCGTCGAGAACACCCCCTGGGTGATCGAGCGCTATCGCAACGCCACCGTGTCCGTCGATTACAACGGCGATTCGGTGATCAACTCCACCTTCGACATTCTGGCCATGCTTCTGGGCTTCGCGCTGGCCCGGCGCCTGCCGGTCTGGGCCAGCGTGGCGATCGTCGTGGGCTTCGAGCTGTTGACGACCTGGCTGATCCGTGACGGGCTGGCGCTGAACATCCTGATGCTGCTCTGGCCGCTGCAGTCGGTGCTGGACTGGCAGGCGGGGGTCTGAGCCCAGGATATCCGGCGCCGCCCTCATCGGTCAGTCCCGCGCGTAGGGGTCTTTCAGCGCCGGCAGCACCTTGCCCACGCAATCGCCGAAGCCGATGGTATAGCCATCGCCCTTGGCCGCGCCCTTGAGGATCAGCGTATCGTTGTCCTCGATAAAGCTGCGGGGGGCGCCGTCGGACAGCTCCACCGGCTCCTTGCCGCTCCAGCTGATTTCCAGCAGCGAGCCGCGGCTGTCCTTGGTCGGGCCCGAGATGGTGCCGGAGCCCAGCAGGTCGCCCACATTCATCGAGCAGCCCGAGGTGGTGTGATGCGCCAGCTGCTGCGCCGCCGAATAGTACATCTCCTTGTAGTTGGTCCTGGAGATGGTGGTCTCGGCGCCGTCCTCGGGGGTCAGCGTCACCTCCAGCTCGATGTCATAGAGCATCGGGCCGCAGTCCTTGAGGTGATCCAGCAGCTCGACCTCGCGCGCGGGCGTGTCGGCGCGGAACGGCTCAAGCGCCGCCTTGGTGACGATCCAGGGGCTGATGGTGGTGGCGGTCGCCTTGGCCTGGAACGGCCCCAGCGGCTGGTATTCCCAGGCCTGGATGTCGCGCGCCGACCAGTCGTTCAGCAGCACGTAGCCGAAGATGTGGTCGTCGGCCTCCTGCACGGTGATCGGACCGTCCGAGGCCATGCCGACAATCGCGCCCATCTCCAGTTCGATATCGAAACGGGCGCAGGGGGCAAAGCGCGGCGCCGGATCGTTCGGCCCCTTCAGCTGGCCCCAGGGGCGGCGGACATCGGTGCCCGAGACCACCACCGAGGAGGCCCGGCCGTTATAGCCGATCGGGATATGCAGCCAGTTCGGCGGCAGCGCGTTTTCCGGGCCGCGGAAGATCGAGCCGACGTTGAAGGCGTGGTTCTTGCCGGCGTAGAAATCGGTGTATTCGCTGACCGCGAAGGGCATGTGCATCTCGGCATCCGCCATCGGCACCAGCAGCGGCTCGACCGCGGCGCGTTCGTCCGAGCCCTCGGCCAGCAGCGCGGTCAGACGGTCGCGCAGCGCCGCCCAGACGGCGGGGCCCTCTTCCATAAGCTCGTTCCAGAACGGCACGTCGAACAGCGGCACATCGGCCAGCGCGATCAGGCCCTCGGCCTCGGCGGCGGTGACGTCGAGGATCTTGTCGCCGATGGCCACGCCGCAATGCGGCTCGCCGTCCGCGATGGAGTACACGCCATAGGGCAGGTTGTTCAGAGGAAAGGGGCAGTCGGGCGCGTTGGCGCTTTCCACCCAGCTTTTCATCAGGGGCATTTGATATTCCTTGTCCGGTGTGGCGGGCCGGCGGCCCGCCCTACGATCGTGGGGTAGGACGGGCCGCGGCCCGCCATCACCGTCTACTTACTTCTTGCCGGGGGTGCCGTCGAACTTCTTCTCGATGTCGGCCCAGCAGTCGATGTAGTCGTCCTGCAGCGGTGCTTCCTTGGCGGCGAAGGCCGTCAGGTGCTGCGGGAAGCGGGTCTCGAACATGAAGGACATGGTGTTGTCCAGCTTCTCGGGGCCCAGATCGGCATTTGACGCGCCCTCGAAGGCGTTCTTGTCCGGGCCGTGCGGCAACATCATGTTGTGGAGCGACATGCCGCCCGGCACGAAACCTTTGGGTTTCGCGTCGTATTGGCCATAGATGTTGCCCATCAGCTCGGACATGATGTTCTTGTGATACCACGGCGGGCGGAAGGTGTTCTCGGCCACCATCCAGCGTTCGCGGAACAGCACGAAGTCGATATTCGCGGTGCCCGGCACGCCCGAGGGCGCGGTCAGCACGGTGAAGATCGACGGATCGGGGTGGTCGAACAGGATCGAGCCGACCGGGCAATAGGTGCGCAGGTCGTATTTCACCGGCGCGTAATTGCCATGCCAGGCCACCACGTCCAGCGGGCTGTGACCGATATGGGTGACGTGGAACTGGCCGCACCACTTGATGGTCACGGTCGAGGGCGCCTCGCGGTCCTCAAAGGCGGCGACCGGCGTCTTGAAGTCGCGGCGGTTGGCCATGCAGTTGGCGCCGATCGGGCCGCGGCCCGGCAGTTCGAACTTCTGGCCGTAGTTCTCGCAGACGAAGCCGCGGGCGGGGCCTTCCAGCACCTCGACGCGATAGAGCAGACCGCGCGGGATGATGGCGATCTCCTTCGGCTCCAGGTCGATGATGCCCAGCTCGGTGGCGAAGCGCAGGCGGCCCTCCTGCGGCACGATCAGCAGTTCGCTGTCGGCCGAGTAGAAATAGGCGTCGGTCATCGACTCGGTGACCAGATAGATATGGCTGGCCATGCCGACCTGGGTGTTGACGTCGCCGGCGGTCGTCATGGTGCGCATGCCGGTCAGCCAGGTCAGGCCCGCGTCGCTGTGCGGCACCGGGTCCCAGCGGTACTGGCCCAGGCTGACCACATCGGGATCGACGTTGGGCGCCGATTTCCAATAGGGCAGGTCAATCTTTTCGTAGCGCTGCGAATGCTTGACCGACGGCCGGATGCGATAGCACCAGGTGCGTTCGTTCTGGTGGCTGGGGGCGGTAAAGGCGGTGCCGCTCAGCTGTTCGCCATAAAGGCCGTAGTTGCATTTCTGCGGGCTGTTCATGCCTTGCGGCAGGGCGCCCGGCAGCGCCTCGGTTTCGAAGTCATTGCCGAAACCGGGCATATAGCCCTCGGTGGTGCCGAAGGGCGTGGCGGCTTGCACCATCTGGTGCGGATCGGTCGGACGATTCATCGCGCGTTCCTCCTTTCGCTGCTTGCTGCCTATTAGTTGATTTTGTAACTAACAATACGCGATGGAGGAAATTTTGACAAAGCCCAAGACCGGCCCGACCGTCGAAGACGACGGTTTCG
>JBFXGQ010000131.1:0-9343 GCA_050177915.1 Pseudodonghicola sp.
CCCCATCTTGTCGCAGAGCGCCGGCAGCTTCTTCAGCCGCACGGCGCCTTCCAGAAGGGAATATTCGGTATGGGTGCGGAGGTGGATGAATCGGGGGGTGCTGCTCATGCCCCATGCTTAGCCAGCGCGCCCGGTCTGGGCAATCGCCGCAAGCGCCCCGGGCGGGGCCAAGGGGGCTGTCTGCCCCCTCTTGGCCTGCGGCCAATTCACCCCCGAGGATATTTTCGGCCAGAAAAAGCCGGGGAGAGGCGCCCCGCCGGGGGCGGGGCCGGCGGGCCGCCACGGGCGCGGGGTGCGCGAAAAGGTCAAAAAGAGAGCATAATTTTATTGATTTCCCTGAAGGTCCTTCAGCGTACTCCCCCGGCGCGCGCACCCGCAAAGCGCTGATATTCATGCGGATTTCGCAAGGAACCGGCGCAGCGCCCATTTCACCCCGGGCGAAGCGGCGGCGGTTTTTCTTGCCTAAGCCGGCTGGCTGTTTCTAACTTTGCGGAAGAAACACGCGAAAGAAACACAAGGCCCGCCCATCCTTTTACGTCGCATCGAAGGGGGCAATCAGGGGTATAACGGGGTAAGGCGACCGGTTTCATGTATGACGATCAGGTTTCTTCTGAACGGAGAGACTGTGGCGCTGTCGGATGTTTCGCCGACACGCACGCTTCTGGACTGGCTGCGCGAGGAGCGCGGTCTCACCGGGACCAAGGAAGGCTGTAACGAGGGCGACTGCGGCGCCTGCACGGTGATGGTGACCGATGGCGAGGGCGCCAAGGCGCTGAACGCCTGCATCCTGTTCCTGCCGCAGCTGGACGGTCGGGCGGTGCGCACGGTCGAGGGGCTGGCCGGCCCCGGCGGGCAGCTGCACCCGGTGCAGGCCGCCATGGTCGAGCATCACGGCAGCCAGTGCGGTTTCTGCACGCCGGGCTTCGTGATGTCGATGGCGGCGGCGCATCGCAACGGCGAGCGCGACCACGCGACCGCGCTGGCCGGCAACCTGTGCCGCTGCACCGGCTACGCGCCGATCCTGCGCGCGGCGGAGGCGGCGGCGGATCAGCCGGTGCCGGACTGGCTGGCGGAGGATACGGCCTTTGCCGGCGCCGGGCAGGCCGGCGGCGACGCGCTGCGCCCGCGCAGCGGCGACGCGCTGGCAACGCTCTATGCCGCGCAGCCGCAGGCGACGCTGGTGGCGGGCGCCACCGATGTGGGTCTCTGGGTCACCAAGGCGCTGCGCGATCTCGACCCGGTGATCTTCCTGGCCGGCTGCGACGACCTGAAGGGCGTCGAGATCGGCGAGACCGAGATCTGCATCGGCGCGATGACCGATATGAATGCGGTGCGCGCGGCGCTGGCGCCGCTGCATCCCTCCTATGGCGAGATGATCCGCCGCTATGCCTCGGCCCAGGTGCGGGCGGCGGCGACCATCGGTGGCAATATCGCCAATGGCTCCCCCATCGGGGACAACCCGCCGGCGCTGATCGCGCTGGGGGCGGTGCTGCATCTGCGCAAGGGCGATGTCCGGCGGTCGATGCCGATCGAGGCGTTCTTTGTCGACTACGGCAAGCAGGACCGGGTCCCGGGCGAATTCGTCGAGGCGGTGAGCATCCCGCGCCAGCCCGACCGGCTGAAATGCTACAAGTTGTCGAAACGCTTCGATCAGGACATCTCGGCGGTCTGCGGCTGTTTCAATGTCACGGTGGAGGATGGCGTGGTCGCCGCCGCCCGCATCGCCTTCGGCGGCATGGCGGCGACGCCGAAACGCGCGCGCCATGTGGAAAGCGCGCTGCTGGGCCAGCCCTGGGAGCTGGGCACGATCCGCATGGCGGAGGCCGGGTTCGACGCCGATTTCGCGCCGCTGTCGGACATGCGCGCCAGCGCCGGCTATCGGCTGGAGACGGCGCGGGCGATGCTGGAGCGCTATTTCGCCGAGGATCGGGGCGAGACCGGTACGGTGCTGGAGGTGTCGGCATGAGCGTGACGAGCCCCCTGCCCCATGACGCCGCCCGCCTGCATGTGACGGGTGCGGCGCGCTATATCGACGACATCCCGACCCCGCGCGGCACGCTGCATCTGGCCTTCGGGCTGAGCCCGGTCGCGTGCGGGGCGATCGAGGCGATGGATCTGGCGGCGGTGCGCGCCGCGCCCGGCGTGGTCGCGGTGCTGAGTGCCGCCGATCTGCCCTTTGCCAACGACGTCTCGCCCTCGGTGCATGACGAGCCGCTGCTGGCCACGGATCGGGTGCACTACGTCGGCCAGCCGCTGTTCCTGGTGGTCGCCGAGAGCCATCTGGCGGCGCGCAAGGCGGCGAAGCTGGGCGATATCCGGATCGCCGAGGAAGCGCCGATCCTGACCATCGACCAGGCGCTGGCCGCCAACAGCCGGTTCGAGGGCGGGCCGGTGATCTGGCAGAAAGGCGATGCGGCTGCCGCCATCGCCGCCTCGGCCCATGTGGTCGAAGGCAGCTTCGAGATGGGCGGGCAGGAGCATTTCTATCTGGAGGGCCAGGCCGCGCTGGCGCTGCCGCAGGAGGGGGGCGATATGATCGTCCATTCCTCCACCCAGCACCCGACGGAAATCCAGCACAAGGTGGCCGAGGCCCTGGGCGTGCCGATGCATGCGGTGCGGGTCGAGGTGCGGCGGATGGGCGGCGGCTTCGGCGGCAAGGAGAGCCAGGGCAATGCGCTGGCGGTCTCCTGCGCGGTGGCGGCGCGGGCGATGGGGCGGCCCTGCAAGATGCGCTACGACCGCGACGACGATATGATCATCACCGGCAAGCGGCATGATTTCCGGATTGCCTATCGCGCCGGCTTCGATGCGGACGGGCTGATCCAGGGTGTTGAATTCATTCAATACGCCCGTTGCGGCTGGGCGCAGGACCTGTCGCTGCCGGTTGCCGACCGGGCGATGCTGCATGCCGACAGCGCCTATCTGTTGCCCGCGTGTCGGATCGAGAGCCATCGGCTGAAGACCAACACCCAGAGCGCCACCGCCTATCGCGGCTTCGGCGGGCCGCAGGGCATGCTGGGGATGGAGCGGCTGATGGATCACGCCGCGCATCAGCTGGGGCTCGAGCCAGTCGAGCTCAGGCGGCGGAATTACTACGCGGCACCGGCGGAGGGGGGCTCTGCCCCCCGGCCTGCGGCCTCCCCCCGGGATATTTCCGGCCAGGAAAAGCGCGGGCGCGGCGCTCTGCCCCAGACCACGCCCTATGGGCAGGAGGTGGAGGATTTCGAGCTGCACGGGATGACTGCCGTGCTGCTGGAGAGTTCGGGTTACATGGCGCGCAAGGCGGAGATTGCGGCGTGGAATGCGGTGCATGGCGCGATCAGGAAGGGTATCGCGTTCTCGCCGGTGAAATTCGGGATCTCCTTCACGCTGACGCATCTCAATCAGGCCGGCGCGCTGGTGCATGTCTATCAGGACGGCTCGGTGCATCTGAACCATGGCGGCACCGAGATGGGACAGGGGCTGTTCCAGAAGGTGGCGCAGGTGGCGGCGAGCCGGTTCGGCGTAGGGTTGGACGCGGTGAAGATCACCGCGACGGATACCGCCAAGGTGCCCAATACCTCGGCCACCGCGGCCTCCTCCGGATCGGACCTGAACGGCATGGCGGTGAAGGCGGCCTGCGACACGATCCGGGACCGGATGGCGGCCCATCTGGCCGAGCAGTATCAGGCAGCGCCCGGGGATGTGCGGTTCGAGGGCGGCACGGTGCAGATCGGTGGCGCCGAGCTGAGCTTTGCCGAGGCCGCCAAGCGGTGCTACGAGGGGCGGGTGAGCCTGTCGTCGACCGGTTTCTACAAGACGCCGAAGCTGGCCTGGGACCGGGTCAAGGGCAGCGGGCGGCCGTTCTATTACTTTGCCTATGGCGCCGCGGTCACCGAGGTGGCGGTGGATACCCGCACCGGCGAATACCGCATCCTGCGCGCCGATATCCTGCATGACGCCGGCGCCAGCCTGAACCCGGCGCTGGATCGCGGCCAGGTCGAGGGCGGCTATGTTCAGGGCGCCGGCTGGCTGACGACCGAGGAACTGGTCTGGGATCAGCAGGGGCGTTTGCGCACCCATGCGCCCTCGACCTACAAGATCCCGACGTTCTCCGACCAGCCCGACGTGTTCAACGTGGCGCTCTGGGACGGGCGCAACCGCGAGGACACGATCTATCGCTCCAAGGCGGTGGGCGAGCCGCCCTTCATGCTGGGGATCTCGGCCTTTCTCGCCTTGAGCGATGCAGTGGCCTCCTGCGGCGCGGCCTATCCCGATCTCGACGCGCCGGCGACGCCGGAGCGGGTCTGGGCAGCGGTGCGGAGGCTGCGGGGATGAGCTTCGATCTCGACGCGCTGAGCGCCGCCGTGGCGCGGCATGGCCGGGTCACGCGGGTGGTGATCGCAGCGCTCAGCGGCTCGTCGCCGCGCGAGGTGGGCGCGGCGATGCTGGTCTGGGCGGATGGCCAGTCGGGCACCATCGGCGGCGGCGCGCTGGAATATGCGGCGGCGCAGGCGGCACGTCGGCAGGAGGGCCGCCGTCAGCTGGGGCGCCATGCGCTGGGGCCGGAGCTGGGCCAGTGCTGCGGCGGCGCGGTGACGCTGCTGAGCGAGGTCTATGACGCCGGCATCCTGGCGGCGCTGGAGGGCGAGGTGATCGCCCGGCCGGTGACCGCGGGCGGACAGATGCCGCTGAGCATCCGCCGCCTGCTCGACCGCGCACGGGCGCAGGGGCAGCGGCCCGCGCCACAGCTGATCGACGGCTGGATGGTGGAGCCGGTCACGCGGCCGGCGCGGCTGCTGTGGATCTGGGGCGCCGGCCATGTCGGCCGGGCGCTGGTCGATGTGCTGGCCCCGCTGCCCGATCTGGCGGTCACCTGGGTGGACACCGCCGCGGACCGTTTCCCGGCAGAGGTTGCACCGGGGGTCACCGCGTTGCCCGCCGCCAATCCCGCCGATCTGGTCCGGTTTTCACCGCCCCGGGCGGAGCATCTGATCCTCACCTATTCGCATGCGCTGGATCTTGAGCTCTGTCACCGGCTGCTCGGCCACGGCTTTGACTTTGCAGGGCTAATCGGATCGGCTACGAAGTGGGCGCGGTTCCGGTCGCGGCTGCGTGCACTGGGCCATCCGCCGGAGCGGATCGCGCGCGTCACCTGTCCGATCGGCGATCCGGCCCTGGGCAAACATCCGCAGCAGATCGCCATCGGCGTGGCCGCGCAGCTGATCGCGCGCCGCACCGCCGGCGCAACAGAAACGAGGGAGCGCGCGTGAGCCAGCCGCTGTTGAGCCTGAAGGGGCTGACCAAAGCCTATCCCGGCGTGATCGCCAACAACGACATCTCCTTCGACATCGGCGAGGGCGAGGTGCACGCGCTGCTGGGCGAGAATGGCGCCGGCAAGTCGACGCTGGTCAAGATGATCTACGGGCTGGTCAAACCCGACAGCGGCAGCATGACCCTGCACGGCGCCCCCTATGCGCCGGCAGAGCCGCGGGCGGCGCGCGCCGACGGCATCGCCATGGTGTTCCAGCACTTTTCCCTGTTCGACGCGCTCAACGTGGCGGAGAACATCGCGCTGGGGATGGAGAAGCCGCCGGCGATGGGCGATCTGGCCAGCCGCATCCGCGAGGTGTCCGAGACCTACGGGCTGCCGCTGGACCCCTATCGCACGGTGGGGGATCTGTCCGCCGGCGAGCGGCAGCGGGTCGAGATCATTCGCTGCCTGCTGCAGGACCCGAAACTCCTGATCATGGACGAGCCCACCAGCGTGCTGACGCCGCAAGAGGTGGAGATCCTGTTCAAGACGCTGGAGAAGCTGCGCGGCGAGGGCACCTCGATCCTCTACATCTCGCACAAGCTGGAGGAGATCCGCACGCTCTGCGACACCGCGACGATCCTGCGGCTGGGCCAGGTGGTGGGCGGCTGCATCCCGCGCGAGACCACGGCGCGCGACATGGCCGAGATGATGGTGGGCAGCGCGCTGAAGACGCCCGAACGCTCGGGCCGCGCGCTGGGTGCGGTGGCGCTGGAGGTCAGCGGGCTGTCGGTCGCCTCGCCGGCGGAATTCGGCACCGCGCTGAAGAACCTGCACCTGAGCGTGCGCGAGGGCGAGATCCTGGGCATCGGCGGCGTCGCCGGCAACGGTCAGGAGGAGCTGCTGGGCGTGCTGTCGGGCGAGATCCTGACCGAGGCGGACGCGGTCAAGCTGGAGGGGCAGCCGATCGGCCGGATGGGGCCGGCGGCGCGCCGGGCGCTGGGGCTGCTGACCGCGCCGGAGGAGCGGCTGGGCCATGCCGCCGCCCCCGACATGAGCCTGACCGAGAACGCGCTGCTGACCGGGGCGCTGCGCGAAAACCTGGTCAGCCACGGGTTCCTGAAATGGGGTGCGGCGCGCGAGTTCGCCGAGCGCATCATCACCGCCTTCGACGTGCGCACGCCGGGGCCGGAGAATGCGGCGCGCTCGCTCTCGGGCGGCAACCTGCAGAAATTCGTCATCGGCCGCGAGGTGCTGCAGGATCCGCGGGTGCTGGTGGTGAACCAGCCGACCTGGGGCGTCGATGCCGCCGCCGCCGCGTCGATCCGGCAGGCGCTGCTGGATCTGGCCGCGGGCGGCGCCGCGGTGATCTGCATCAGCCAGGATCTGGACGAGCTGATGGAGATCGCCGATCGCTTCGCCGCGCTGAACGAGGGCCGGCTGAGCAGCCCGCGCCCGACCGAGGGGCTGAGCGTGGACGAGATCGGGCTGATGATGGGCGGCGCCCATGGGATGGAGGTGGCGCATGTCTGACCAAGCCCGCGCGCGCCGTTTTCCGGCGCGGAAAACGGCGCGGAAAATGACGCATTTTCCGCCCCCGCCCCGCCGTCTGGCGCCGCCCGAATTCCGCGCCGGAATTCGGTCCGGAATTTGCGCCAAATTCCGGTGCCACCCCGCGGCGACCGAAGACCAACAACAACCGGGAGGCCGCGCATGATCCGGCTGGAGAAGAGGCCGCAGCCGTCGCGGGCCTGGTCCATGGTGACGCCGCTGCTGGCGGTCCTGCTGACGATGCTGTTCGGCGGGCTGCTGTTCGCCGCCCTGGGCAAGAACCCCTTCGAGGCGATCGGGACCATCTTCTGGCAGCCGCTGTTCGGCGAATTCGCCTTCTACTACCGGCCGCAGCTGCTGGTGAAGGGGGCGCCGCTGGTGCTGATCGCCATCGGCCTGTCGCTGGGCTTCCGCGCCGGCATCTGGAACATCGGCGCCGAAGGGCAGTACATCATGGGGGCGCTGACCGGCGCCGCCGTGGGTCTGGCGCTCTACCCGCTCGAGGCCTGGTATGTCTTCCCGCTGATGGTGATCGCCGGCGGCCTGGGCGGCTGGGCCTGGGCGATGATCCCCGCGCTGCTGAAGGTGCGGTTCGGCACCAATGAGATCCTGGTGTCGCTGATGCTGGTCTATGTCGCCGAACAGCTGCTGGCCTCGATGGCGCTGGGGGCGCTGCGCAACCCCGAGGGCTATGGCTTTCCCGGCAGCCGCAACTTCAACGACTACGGGTCGGGCAACAGCTGGATCCATCAGGACATCGGGATGCACTGGGGGGTGGCCGCGGCGCTGATCGCGGTGATCTTCGCCTATGTGCTGCTGAACCGGCACATGCTGGGCTTCCAGATCCGGCTGACCGGCGAGGCGCCGCGCGCCGCCCGCTTCGCCGGCGTCAACCCGGCCCGGCTGGTGCTGCTGTGCCTCGGGCTGTCGGGGGCGCTGGCCGGGCTGGCGGGGCTGTTCGAGGTCTCGGGGCCCGCCGGTCAGGTCACCATCGACTTCAACGGCGGCTATGGCTTCACCGCCATCATCGTGGCCTTCCTCGGCCGGCTGCATCCGGTGGGGATCCTGCTGGCGGCGGCGCTGATGGCGCTGACCTATATCGGCGGCGAGATCGCGCAATCGAACCTCGGCCTGCCGGCGGCGGCGATCCAGGTGTTCCAGGGCATGCTGCTGTTCTTCCTGCTGGCGCTGGACCTGCTGACCAACTACCGGCTGCGCCCGGCACAGAAAGAGGTGGCCTGAGATGGATCTGAGCGGCATCAACCCGGTTCTTCTGATCGTCTCGCTGATGGTGGCGGCAACGCCGCTGCTGCTGGCGGCGATCGGCGAACTGGTGGTGGAAAAGGCCGGCGTGCTGAACCTGGGCGTCGAGGGCATGATGATCACCGGCGCGATCAGCGGCTTTGCGGTGGCGGTCGAGACCGGCTCGCCGCTGCTGGGCTTCCTGGCTGCGGCGGTGGGCGGCGCGGTGCTGTCGGCGCTGTTCGCGCTGCTGACCCAGGTGGCGCTGGCCAACCATGTGGCCAGCGGTCTGGCGCTGACGCTGTTCGGCCTCGGCTTCAGCGCGCTGATCGGGCAGAGCTACGGCGGCCAGAAGCCGCCGGCCATCGGCAAGCTCGACCTCGGGCCGCTGACCGACCTGCCGGTGGTCGGCCCGATCCTGTTCGGCCATGACCCGATCCTCTATTTCGGCATCGCGCTGGTCGCCGCGGTCTGGGCGGTGCTGAAGTTCACCCGTGCCGGTCTGATCCTGCGCGCGGTGGGCGAGAATCACGAGGCCGCCCATGCGCTGGGCTACAAGGTGGTGCGCATCCGGGTCGCGGCGATCCTGTTCGGCGGCGCCTGTGCCGGCCTGGGCGGCGCCTATATCAGCCTGGTGCGGGTGCCGCAGTGGACCGACGGCATGACCGCCGGGGTCGGCTGGATCGCGCTGGCGCTGGTGGTCTTCGCCAGCTGGCGGCCCTGGCGGGTGCTGCTGGGCGCCTATCTTTTCGGCGGCGTCACCGTGTTGCAGCTCAATCTCCAGGCGGCAGGGATTGCCATTCCCGTCGAATACCTTTCCATGTCCCCCTATGTGATCACGGTCCTGGTTCTGGTCATCCTGTCCAAGGACCGCTCGAACGCGCCGGGCTCGCTGGGGCGGATCTTCCATGCCTCGTCCTGACGGTGGGGCCAATGCATATGAAACCAAGGGAGACATCTCTATGAAACTCGTGAAACTGCTTGCCGGTGCCGCCCTTGCGGTCGGCCTGGCGACCGCGGCCTCGGCCGAGGACAAGACCAAGGTCGGCTTCATCTACGTCGGCCCGATCAACGATGGCGGCTGGAGCCAGCACCACCATGAATCGGCCAAGAAGATGGCCGAACACTTCGGCGACAAGGTCGAACTGGTCTATCAGGAAAGCGTGCCCGAGGGCGCCGACGCCGAGCGCGCGATCACCCAGATGGCGCTGCAGGGGGCCGATATCATCTTCACCACCTCCTTCGGCTTCATGGATTCGACGCTGAACGTGGCGAAGAAGTTCCCCAAGGTGAAATTCGAACACGCCACCGGCTATA
>JBFXGQ010000132.1:0-9334 GCA_050177915.1 Pseudodonghicola sp.
GCGGTGAAATCGAGCCCGGTTTCCGTGGCGAAATTCTCGAAGAACGGCTGCTCGATATTCTTCTGGATCAGGCCGGTGGCCACCGGCTGTCCCATGACGCGCAGTGTTTCGGCGCTGGCCGCGCCGCTGAGGAATGTGGCTGCGGCGAGCGCTGCGGTGATCGTTTTGCTGAAGGTCATGTTGTCGTCCTCTCTGTGGAAATGGGGGGCTGATCGGCCCGTTGGGTCTGGGGGTGGGAGTCCTGGGATTAGGGAAGCTCGGCAAAACGCTGGAACACGGAGCCCCAGCCGGTCACGCGCGCGGGATCTAGCCCCATTTCACGCATGCAATGTGCTGCGGTGACAGCAATGGAATCGAGCACCGGGATGCCCGTTTCCGCTTCGATCCGTTCCGCCACCGGGGCGCCACGGAAATTCGTGCAAACGATGGCAATCGCATCGGGCTTCGCGTCGGCCACCTGTTCGATCATCGCGCCCACCTGTTCGGGCGGATAGGTGGCGAAGGAATAATTGCCCTTGTCCTCAAGCCGCGCCTCGGCGACGGTCTCGATCCCCTGCGCGGCATAGTTGGCGATGATCCGGCTCTGGATTTCGCCGATATAGGGTGTGACGAGGCCGAGCCGCTTGAGCTTCATGCCCTTGAAAACTCGGTCATAGGCCAGCATCGTCGAGGTGGCGGGCACGCCGGTGACGCGTTCGATCTCGGCGCAGAGCGCCCGATCCTTGTCCAGCCCCAGCCACGCCGCCGAGGTGCCGTTCCAGGCGATGAGGCGCGGATGGGCCTCGGCAAGCCGCTCGGCGGCCTCCAGGATCGGTGCAATCTGAAACTGCGTCTGCGAGGCTTCGGACATGGAGATTTCCACCACCCGGAACCGCCCGAAATGCGCCGAGGCTTCGTCCCCGAAGGGCGCAAACATCGCGGCCGTATAGGGTTCGAGCGCAGTGTTCGACGAGGGCGTCAGCATGCCCACACGGGCGCCGTCGATCAAAGCGAAGCTCATAGCAGCACCTCCGGCGCGCGGCGCGCGATATGCGTGCCCGACGGGGCGCCCTGCAGCGCGCCATCCAGCATCACCGTCTGCCCCCGCAGGAGGGTGCGAACCGGCCAGCCTTTGACGGCGAACCCTTCCCAGGGCGTATAGTCGGCGCCGTGGTGCAGATCGTCCTGGCGGATGGTCCGGGTCATCTCCGGGTCCCAGAGCACGATATCGGCGTCCATGCCGACCATGATCGCGCCTTTGGTCTTCAGGCCATAGAGGCGCGCGTGATTGGTCGCGGTGAGGGCCGCGAACCTTTCCAGCGAGATCCGCCCCTTGCTCACCCCTTCGGAGAACAGGATGGGCAGGCGGGTTTCGACCCCGGGGATGCCGTTCGGAATGTTGCGAAAGCTCTTGCGCGCGCCCGGCGCATCCTTGCCCGCCGGATCGGCGAAACGGAACGGGCAATGGTCGGAGGAAAACAGTTCGAAATCGCCCTGCATGATCCCCGCCCAGATCGCCTCCCAGTCAGAGGTCGTGCGCGGTGGCGGCGAACAGACGTATTTCGCCCCCTCGAACCCCGCCCGGTCGAGATCCTCCGCCGTCAGCGTGATGTATTGCGGGCAGGTTTCGGCGAAGACCCTGGCGCCACGCGCGCGCCCGCGCCGGATTTCCTCCAGCGCCTCGCCATTCGACACATGGACGATGGTCAGCGGCACATCGGCGATCTCGGCCAGGGTTATGGCGCGATGGGTGGCCTCGCGTTCGACCGGCACGGGGCGCGTCCGGGCGTGAAACAGCGGCGCTGTCTGGCCGTCGCGTTCGGCCTTGTCGCGCAGAAATTCGATGGCATCCTCGTTTTCGGCATGCACCATCACCAGCGCGCCCTGCGCCTTCGCTACGGTCATGACCTCGAGGATCTCGCGGTCGGAGAGGGCAAGGCCCTGATAGGTCATGAAGACCTTGAAACTCGTGTGTCCGGCCGCGATCAGGGCCGGCAGATCCTGCCCCAAGGTGACCGGGTCGGTCGCCTTGACGATCAGGTGAAAGGACACGTCGCAATGGCAGGCGCCTGCGGCCTTGGCGTGATAGGCGGCCACCGCCTCGCGCAAGCTCTGACCCTCTTCCGGCAGGCAGAACGGCAGGACCGTGGTATTTCCCCCCGCCGCCGCAGCCCGCGTGGCGGAGCGGAAATCATCGGCCATCTCGATCCCCGGTCCCGAGGGCTGGGAGATATGGACATGGCTGTCGATCCCGCCCGGCATGGCGATGAGCCTCTGCGCGTCGATGATCTCGGTCGCCTCGCCGAGAGACAGGCCAAGCGCCGCGATCCGTCCCGCAGATATGCCGATCTCGCACCGGGTCACGCCGGCCGGTGTCACGACCTGCGCGGCCCTGATGATTGTGTCGAACCTCATTGGACCGTCTCCATGGCGATGATGTTGGACAGCGCCGGCGACAGCCCGACCGAAGATTTGGCGGCCGGTCTGCAGGCCCGTCCGCTGAACTGCGCGCCCAGGGAGGCGAGGGTCATCGCCTGGGCCACGGCCACCGAGATCGGGTCGAGGACAATCGCCGGAACCTCCCCGGCGATCTCCTGTGCAAGCCCGGCAAGCGGCGCCCCTCCGAGGATGACGACATCAGCGCCGTCTTCGCGCACGGCCTGATTGGCCAGGGCGATCAGGTCACTGCGCAGACCGGTCGCGGCCCGCGCGACATCCACCTCGGGCGTCGCCGGGGTGCGGACCCCGGTAAAGCGCGACGCAAGCCCCGTGCCCTCGACGCAATCCGAATACCAGGGCGTCATCTGCGGCGAGAAGGTCACGACCGCAAACCGCTCTCCCATCATCGCGGCGGTCATCACGGCGGCCTCAGCCATGCCGACGACCGGCAGGTCGAAAATCTCGCGCGCCCCGACCAGCCCCGGATCGCCAAAGGCCGCGATCACTACCGCGTCGATTCCGGCGAGATTCTCGGCGATCATCTCGAGCGCGATCCCGCCGGCGATCTGCGCCTCGGCGCTTGAGGCGATGTAGGGAAAGCCCCGGCTGGCCGTCAGCGGCACGATTTCAGCGCGCGACCCGGCGAGCGCGCGGGCAATGGTCGTCATCCTGTCTGTCAGTGCGACAGTCATGTTTGGATTCACAAGGAGAAGACGCATGAGGGGTCTCTTTCTGCTCTGATTGCCCAACGCCGATCCGCGTCGCGCAAATGGAATGCCATTTGAGAAGGCGCCAGAGATCGACGTTTCGCGAGGGGGATCTCTGATTTATCCGCACGAATTCGTTTGAAACTCAAATTTCAGGCAGGTTTCCCGGCCTCCTGCCTCAATCGCGGGCAACGAAGTAACCAAGATGGAATGCCATCTTGAATGCGCTGCCTTCCGCCCCCGGCGACAGAGGGCGATTCGCCGGCGCGCGATCAGGCCATGACCTGCGCAGACGCAGACGCCGCCGCGCACGCGTTGCGGCATGCTTCAAAGGCAGTCACTGTCGGGCGGCGAATTTCCGCGAAGCCGCCGCACGGGGGCGGCCGCAAAGAGGCCCGGGTGGCTTAGATCGGCTCGGTTTGCGCGAGAACCGCGGAGAGCGTTTCACCCGTGTGCAGGAGATGCGTGCGCCATATCTGCGCAACGGCCCGTGCATCGCCCTGCCGAAGCGCCGCCATCAGCGCCTCATGTTCGGAAACCGCCTCGGCCAGACGCGCCGGCCGCATGATGGCAAGGAACCGGCCCCGCCGGGCCCGGGCCATCAGCCGTCTGTGGGTCTCGATCACCGTAGGATTGCCGCAATTCGCAATGATGAAATCATGGATTTCGGAGTTGGTGTCGAAATAATCCGTATGACTGCCGATCTTGTGAAAGACCATCATCCTGTCGTGCAGCTCTTCGAGGGTGTCAAGCTGGTCCGGCGTGATACGTTCGACCAGCCGTTCCGCGGCCAGGCTCTCCAATACGGCGATGACGTCAAAGACCTCACGGGCTTCTTCCGGCCCGAATTGCACGACCTGCGCCCCCTTGTTGCGGGAAATGACGACCAGGCCGTCCGCGTCGAGCAGCTTGATCGCCTCCCGCACGGGCGTGCGCGACACCTCGAGTTCGGCGGAGATCTTGCGCTCCAGCAGGCGCGCGCCGGGAGGATAGCTGCCCTTGACGATCCGATCGCGCAGCACGTCGACGACCCATTGCGCAATCGCGGTGGGCTCGGGAGAGGCCGCATCATTGGTCTTTGGCAGTGCTTGTTCGGACATCATGCTGCTCATCGCTCGGTATGGCATGCCATTTTCGCCATATGTACGGAGAAGGCAATATGGAAGACCCCGCCGCAGGGACCCATGTGTGATTTCGAGCGCCGCGGCTTTCCAGGGCATCCTCTTTCCCATAGCTGCACGCTGCTGGACTTGCTCGGGTTCTATGGAGAGCGTTCAGCTCACGTCTCGTACCCGTCGCTCGAATGCGATGGGGCTCAGGAAGCCGAGCGATGAGCGTCGCCTGACGGGGGTGTCGACCCCATCGACCCGTCTGCCGATGGCGTTCTCGGTCTGCTGAAGGGTCTGCCGGGCGATCGGCCAGATCAGCTCCGATTGGATGGTCCTGAGGACCGTCTCGACCATCGAACCGTCCGAGCGGTACCCTTGCCGTTCATCCACTGCCGGCAGGCGATTTCACGCAATCGACGAAAGGAAGATCAGGATGCCGCGCTTTCGGAACTCGGCCCGATCGTTGGCAGAGCAGTGTCGCGCTCCGGCGGCAGCACAGTGTTCTCCCTTGACGGAAAACTCCAGCTGTAAACGGTCCAGTTTCCTCGGAGCAGAGCTCTCACAGCAGGGAGAGCAATAGATTTTCGAGCCTTGGCAGCGTGACATCCGTCGAATAGCTTCTCTCGACCCGCTTTCTGTTCCGGTTGCCTGTGGTTTTCGCGGCCTTCGGCGACTCGATGGTTTTCACGATCGCGTCGGCAATCTGATCAATATCCGAGAGGTCCACATGCAAGGCCTGGGCCTCCTGCGGGAGCACTTCCCGAGTGGCTGCGTTGTCGGATACCACGAGAGGCGCGGCGGAGGCCATCGCCTCAAAAAGCGACCATGAAATAACGAAGGGGCGCGTGAGATAAACGTGACAATTCGTTCGGCGAAGCAATCCCGCGTATAGATCCAGCGGCAACCTGCCGACAAAGTGGAGCCGGTCGAGATCGAAATCATGTTCGGCAAGGGCGCGCGATTTGTATGTCTCGCCCGCGGGGAGTTTTGGGCTGTAGTGTACGGTATCGGTGCCGGCGACAATGCAATGGGCGTCAGGGCAGCGATGTTGAACTTTTGCCCAGGCGGCCATGAACTGCGGAAAACCGCGCATCGGCTCCATTCCGCGGGTGGCGAAGGTGACGATCGGCCTGTCCGGTGGGAAGGAAATCCCTGCTATGTCAAGGGTTTCCTCGGCGTCCTGCGGGTGGAACAGCTGGCAATCGACGCCGTCGGGAATGACATGCAGCCTTGATCTGAGCACCTGCGGAACGTCTTCGCTCTGGAACGCGCTGGGGGAGAGGATGGCGTCGGCCTGAACGGCATCGACCATGAACGGAATATTCCTGCACAGGGTTTGCGCGCGGGAGTTCGCAATTCGAACGTCGTTCGACACGGGGTTTTCCGCGATGTCCCTTGCCGGGAAATCGTACCACCACTCCAGATATTGCACGAACTTGGCGTCCGGCCAGACGGTTTTCGCGAAACTGCCGCTTCCCCAACCGGAATGCGCGACGATGATATCCGGGAAAATCCCGATCTTGCGCATGTAGATCGCCGCATTGGCAAGGCCCTGACCTTCCAATATCGCCTCTTCGGTGGTGCGCAAGTAGAGGTGTATATCCGGATTGGGCCGCCGTCGCGGGCGATATCCGATCAGCTGGACGCCGCTGGGCAATTTGACGAACGTTCCGGTCTTGACGTCGCTGCGCCCCGTCGCCGCAAAGACGTTGTGACCGGATCGCGCCAAATGGTCGGCGATATAGCGAAATTGCCCGGGGAAATTCCTGTGAATGAATAGGATCGTCTTTTTGTTCGTCATTTTTCTTGTCCCCGGTTTTCTCGCCCCCGGTGCGACATATGATCAGGGCCCGGTGGCGGCCTGAAACCGGCGCCCGGAAAGACAAGGATCGTCATGGCGCACCGGCCGCGGTCATCGCCGCGCCGGCGCCGGGGGCGTTCGAAGACCCCGTGGGGCGTGGCGTCGGTGACGTCGATCATGAGACATGTCTTCTAGCTATATCTTTGCGGATGTCCATCACGCCGGCGCCGGGGCAGGTCCGGGCCGGGCAGGGGGCGACCGGGTCGCGCAGGCGACCGGGGTGACAGGGCGGTCCGGTCCGCACCCTTCAGTCCGCCAGTCCGTATTTCTGCAAGAACAGCGCGCAGCGCTCGACCGTGAGCTTGTTCCAGCCGAGATCTGTCGCCAGTTCATCCATCGTGCCGCCCGAGGCGCCGCGGGCGGTCAGCGCCGCCAGTACGCGCTCCAGTGTCGACCTCTTCTCGGCCGGCCAGCCCAGCCTGTCATAGCCGCGCAGCTCGAAAACCAGTCTGAGGCGCGCCGCATCGCCAACCGCCACCAACCTGTCGTCCGACCGGTTCGCAAGCACCGTGGGATAGGTTGCGAAGACATCCATCGGTGCCGGACCGACGGGATTGTGATGCGCGCCTCTGCCCTCGGGATTGACCGAGGTCAGACGAATGGAATTCAGCTCTGCCCAGAAGTCCTGCATCCGGGGAACGATCACGCTCCAGTCGTACTCGGTCCTGGCGCGGCGCAGTCCGGCGGCGCCCATCCGCCGGCGCAACTGCGCGTCGCGCGCCAGCGCCACGAAGGCCTCGGTCATCTGGCGCAGGTCGATCTGGGTCAGCATCGACAGCCGGTTGCCATAGTGCGCATAGGACAGCTCTCCG
Source organism: Pseudodonghicola sp. (assembly GCA_050177915.1). Classification (GTDB taxonomy): domain Bacteria; phylum Pseudomonadota; class Alphaproteobacteria; order Rhodobacterales; family Rhodobacteraceae; genus Pseudodonghicola. The sequence continues at coordinate 6,908 of JBFXGQ010000132.1, forward strand.
GACAGGTAGCCCGCGGCCTCTGGCTGGCTGGCCTCGGCCCCCACGCTGCGGGTGGGAACCCGGATGCCGACATCGGGCGAAACCGTATCGCGCATCCCGTCCCAGTCCGAGGCGACCACCGGCAATCCCGCGGCCATGGCCTCGATCGGCGACAGGCCGAAGGTCTCCTGAATATTGTCGATCGGAAAGGCGAAAATGTCGCCGGCCGACAGGGTCTGCTTGCGCAAGACCGGGTCGTCGCCGGGAAGGTGATGATAGGCGACCGACGGCATCAGGTTTCGCGCGCAATCGGTGAAGACCGTCTCGCTGTGGCTGTCGCCGAAGATGCCGCAAGCTATGAAATGCAGCCTCTTTTGCTGGCCCAGCTGTTCCTGCGCCCTTTGCAGTGCCATGAACAGGGGGCCGGGGTCGAACTTGCCGTAGGGCAGCAGACGCGCCACGGTGACCACCGCGATATCGTCTTCCCCCCATTGCATCTGCGCACGCAGGGTGGCCCTGGCCTGGGCGTCGGCAGTGAAATCGTCGCTGTTGATGCCAAGCGGGATGACCGGCAGCTGCGGGCGGGGCGGGACGCTGCCGAAGCGGTCGCGCAAGAACGCCTCGGCGATTTCCATGTTGCGAACCGTCGCGGCATGCACCGCGCGAGAGGTGCAGATCACGCCGTCCCATTCGGCCTGAGGTCCCGCCCGGAGATCGAAGAAGCCGCGCATGACCGACTGCGTCGCGGTGGTGTGGGTAATCCCGCAGATCGAATAGCGTGCCATCCCGAAGGCCTGGCGCTGCCAGCAGTGGTCGGCAAAGTTCGGAGCGGGGAAATAAAGGGTCCCGACCGGTGCAATCTTGGCGGTCTGGCCGTGGAAGACCGCGCGGTGGGGCGTCGTGGGCGCATAGCGGTTCTTGACGTCCAGAAAGTCCTTGCTGCCGCCGCGCCCCCGCGTCACGGAGACGAATTCGTCCACATCGGCATGGCGGAAAAAGCCCTTGAGGAAGGATGCGCCGGCCATGCGGCGCCCGTTGATCCCGTTGCTGCCGGGGTCGTATCCATCGCTGGCGTACCAGATGGCGGCGTTTCGGCTGGCCTTATTCAATGCGTTCCATCCATAGCCAAGGCGTCGGTCCTTTGCGCCACTCCCAAAGCGCGGTCAGGCGGTCGAGATCGCTGAACTCTTCCATCCAGTCCGGCAGCGCGTCGGCGTCGATGCGACGATGCAGCTTCGTTATCCTGTGGGTGGCGGCAAACCGCGCGGCAATCGCCTCCGACAGTCCGGGACTGTCGCAGTCATGGACCTCGACAAGGATATCGGCGCCGCGCAGCCCCGCTGCCCGGGACGGATCCAGCAGGCAGTCCTCGGCCCCCTCGATGTCACAGATCACGACGCTTCTGGCGTGCAGGCAGATGTCGAAATCATCGTGTCCCCATTCGCCGCCGATCTCGATGTGACCGGAGACGCCGTTGCGTTCAGCCAGCGCCGCACAGGCCGCGCGCGCGGCGGGGCTGGCATCGCGTGCGATCACCTGCGCCGCCGGCATCCTCCGGGCCAGACCGACGGCGTAATAGCCCTCGGCGCAGCCGATATCGATCACCAGATCATAGGCGCGCGCCACGATGGTTTCGATGATCGGTGCCAAAGAGGCCTCGTAACAGCCCAGCAGGCGTGCCACGCGCGCCCCCTCGGTCGCGCCTACGCCATAGTCCATCCCGGCGAAAGGACCGCTCCCGACCACGGGGCCCTGCCGCCGCACCAGCGTGTTTTCGATCAACCGGGCGCGCCATTTCGCCAGCAGCCTGTAGACCTGGGTCAGCGACTGGACCGACGGCTGCCGTTCGGCCAGCGCGCGCAGCTGGGATGTCACCGTCCGGGTGAGGTCCGAGGCTTGCGCCGAGGGGGGCGCCTGCCGGACCCGCCGGTCGCTGCCGTCTTGCCTGTGCCCGGCACGGTCCTTGCGGTGATAGCCCAGCGTCGCCTCTTGTTGCGGGTCGAGCTGGTCCCACAGGAAGTCGCGGTCCGCCGGGGCGAGCGGCTCATAGTCCTCGGGTTCGAACTGGCCCTCGCTCTGGCGGCCGCGGCGCGCCGAAACGGTGGCGAAATCCGGGCGTCGGGGTAGGTCAAACCGGTCGGCGATGGCCTGAATGAACCCCTCGGGATCCTCTGCCACGTCTTCATGCCTGACCAGAATGCAATTGCCGAACCGGTGCGGTAAAGACAGGAAGCCGGCATTCTTGGCGGTGCGCAGGGCGCAGATATTGGCGAACCTCTCGCCGGTCAGCGGATGGCGGTCCCATTGCAGCTCGGCCCCCAGGGCGGGGTCATCTTCGCCGAGACCGAAATTCAGCTCATCCGCCCGGGAGACCCATTGCGCGCGCAGGAACGCCTGAAAGGGCAGGGCGCGAAGCCCCGGGTCCGCATGCCACGGCCGTCGGTGCAT
>JBFXGQ010000133.1:0-9317 GCA_050177915.1 Pseudodonghicola sp.
TGAAGCGGATCGCCTACAGCAACGCTCAGGGCATCGCGAAGCAGATCCTCGACCGTTTCGACGCCGGCGAATTCGACGTGGCGACGATTTTCTATTCGAAATTCGTCAACGTCGTGTCGCAGGAGCCGCAGGCGCAGCAGGTGATTCCGGCCAAGTTCGACGCCGCGGCGACGGGCGAGGGCACGCTCTATGACTACGAGCCTGACGAGGAAGCCATCCTGGCCGATCTGCTGCCCAAGGGGGTCGCCACCGCCATCTTCAGCGCGCTGCTTGAGAACGGCGCCTCGGAGCAGGGGGCGCGGATGTCCGCCATGGACAACGCCACCCGCAACGCCGGCGAGATGATCGACCGGCTGACGATCGAGTACAACCGCTCGCGTCAGGCCGTGATCACCAACGAGCTGATTGAAATCATTTCGGGCGCGGAAGCCCTGTAAAAAGAACCGGAGACGAAACAATGGCAAACAAACAAGGCAAGATCACTCAGGTGATTGGCGCCGTTGTGGACGTGCAGTTCGGCGGCGAGCTGCCGCAGATTCTGAACGCCCTCGAAACCGACAACAACGGCAAGCGTCTGGTGCTGGAAGTTGCGCAGCACCTGGGCGAAGGCACCGTGCGCTGCATCGCCATGGACGCGACCGAAGGTCTGGTCCGCGGTCAGGACGTGTCCGACACCGGCGAGCCGATCTCGGTTCCGGTCGGCAACGGCACCCTGGGCCGCATCCTGAACGTCGTCGGCGAGCCGGTGGACGAAAAGGGCCCGGTCACCGTGACCGAGCGCCGCGCCATCCACCAGCCGGCCCCGGAATTCAACGAACAGTCGACCGAGTCGGAGATCCTGGTCACCGGCATCAAGGTCGTCGACCTGCTGGCCCCCTATTCGAAGGGCGGCAAGATCGGTCTGTTCGGTGGCGCCGGCGTGGGCAAGACGGTTCTGATCATGGAACTGATCAACAACATCGCCAAGGTGCACTCGGGCTTCTCGGTGTTCGCCGGTGTTGGTGAACGAACCCGTGAAGGCAACGACCTCTATCACGAGATGATCGAATCCGGCGTTATCAAGCCCGATAACCTGGAAGAGAGCCAAGTGGCCCTCGTCTACGGTCAGATGAACGAGCCTCCGGGGGCCCGTGCCCGCGTCGCGCTGACCGGCCTGACCCTGGCGGAACAGTTCCGCGACCAGTCCGGCACCGACGTTCTGTTCTTCGTCGACAACATCTTCCGCTTCACCCAAGCGGGTTCCGAGGTGTCGGCGCTGCTGGGTCGTATCCCGTCCGCCGTGGGCTACCAGCCGACGCTGGCCACCGACATGGGCGCGATGCAAGAACGCATCACCTCGACCAAAGCCGGCTCGATCACCTCGATCCAGGCCGTCTACGTTCCCGCGGACGACCTTACCGACCCGGCGCCGGCCACCACCTTCGCCCACCTCGACGCCACCACCGTGCTGTCGCGGGCGATTTCGGAACTCGGCATCTACCCGGCTGTGGACCCGCTCGACTCCTCGTCGCGGATCCTCGACCCGCAGATCGTCGGCGAAGAGCACTATCAGGTCGCCCGTGACGTGCAGGGGATCCTCCAGCGCTACAAGTCGCTGCAGGACATCATCGCCATCCTCGGCATGGACGAACTGTCGGAAGAGGACAAGCTGACCGTGGCCCGCGCCCGGAAAATCCAGCGTTTCCTCAGCCAGCCGTTCGACGTGGCGAAGGTCTTCACCGGCTCGGACGGCGTCCAGGTGCCGCTGGAAGACACCATCAAGTCGTTCAAGGCGGTTGTGGCCGGCGAATACGACCACCTGCCCGAAGCGGCCTTCTACATGGTCGGCGGCATCGAGGACGTGATCGCCAAGGCCGAGCGTCTGGCGGCTGAAGCCGCCTGAGGAGAAGCCTGATGGCAAGCACTATGCAATTCGACCTCGTCAGCCCGGAACGGCGCCTCGCGTCGCTCCAGGTCAGCGCGGTCCAGGTCCCCGGCGCCGACGGCGACATGACGGCGATGCCCGATCATGCTCCGCTGATCACGACGCTGCGTCCGGGGGTGCTGCGGATCGAGAGCCCGGAAGGCAATTCCGCGTTCCTCGTGACCGGCGGGTTCGCCGAGATCGGCGCCGACTCGATGTCGGTGCTGGCCGAGAAGGCGATGCCGGTCTCCGAGATGACCCGTGCGCATCTGGACGAGCTGATCGCGGATGCCCGCGCGGCCCATGACGCCGCCAAGGCCGCGCCTGAGGCTCATCCCAGCATCGTGGATGAAGCCGCCAAGCTGCTGGCCGATATGGAGGCCCTGGGCGACCATATGTCCCTGTAACCGCCCTCAGGCGGGATCAAGGACCGAAGCAATCAGACCGGCCCCGCAAGGGGCCGGTTTTGTTTTGGGCAGGATTTCTTTGACAAGCCCCGGCCGAAAATGCTTGTGTCCCCGGGTCCCCGGGGGAGGGCCGTGAGCAGAGATGAAGCGACTGAACAACCATCTGATCGGCGTCGATCAGGGCGACGTGCCGCTGTTCGCGGATTTCGAGGATGGCGGCGAGATGTGGACCGGCACCGGCCCGCGCGAACGGCGCAAGCCGGTGCGTTTCTCGGCGCGGTTCCGCGCCAGCCCGGCGGTGCAGCTGTCGATCTCGCTGCTGGACGCCGATACCCATGCCGCGATCCGGATGGATCTGACGGCCGAGAATATCACCCCCGAAGGGTTCGATATCGTGGTGCGCACATGGCTCGACAGCCGCATCGCGCGGATGCGGGTGTCGTGGATGGCCATCGGTGCGCTGCCGCATGAGGACGACTGGGACATCGACTAGACGAACTGACGTCGGCGCGGGGCCGTTTCGCAAGGGAAGGCTCTGCCGGGGGTGGTTATCGTCGGGGCGCTCATCCATAAGGCGAGTGATCGAGATGACCCACTGGAGGATCCCCCTTTGAAATCTGCCTTTCCGATTGCCCTTGCAGCCGTCGCCGCCCTCTCCGCCTGTGGGGGTGTGACTGCGGTCGAAAACCCGAACACCTTCATTTACCGGATGGATGATGGCGTCTTGCAGGGCAGCTACAATCCGGCGGGGTTTAGCACTCAGCAGATCAAATTCTATGCGAAACAATACTGTAGCGAAGCCAAGCTCGCATCCTATGCCGAGTCAGCCCCGGGGGCCGACGGGCTGGTGGCGTTCCGGGGAACCTGCCGAGGTGAGATGCCGGATGGGCATGCGATCATCCTGAAGCGCCAGGATGGCTCGGTGCTGCTTGAATCCACCCTGTCGAAGGACGGAAACCTCTATTTCGACCAGAAAGAGTTCTGAATGGCGGCAGGGATCAGGGCGTGGCGCCGGGCTGCCGTGCCGCGCGCTGCTCTGAACGCCCTCGCAGAAAAGGCCCCGTGCAATGCCTTGCACGGGGCCTTTGAGTCTCGCTTCGGCGAGGTCTCAGTCCCTCGCGTAGAGGGATTCGTAGATCGGCGTCAGGGTGCTGTCTTCGAAGAGAGACGACACGCTGGTGCCGTACCAGATGTTCAGGATCGCCTGGGCGAAGATCGGCGCGGTCGGCAGGATCCGGATGTTCGGCGCTGCTTTCACCGCCTCGGAGGGGGCGATGGAGTCGGTGATCACCAGCGACTTCATCACCGAATTGGCGACCCGGCCCACGGCCGGCCCGCTCATCACGCCGTGGGTGATATAGGCGTGCACTTCCTTGGCGCCGTTCTCCATCAACACCTCAGCCGCCTTGCACAGCGTGCCGGCGGTGTCGCACATGTCGTCGACGATGATACAGATCTTGTCGGTCACGTCGCCGATCACGGTCATCTCAGCCACTTCGCCCGGCTTCTCGCGGCGCTTGTCGACGATCGACAGCGGCGAGTTGATCCGCTTGGCCAGTTCGCGTGCGCGGGCCACGCCGCCGACGTCGGGCGAGACCACCATCAGATCGCCCATCCGGTCCTTGAAATTGGCGCGGATGTCCAGCGCGAAGATCGGCGAGGCATAGAGGTTGTCGACCGGAATGTCGAAGAAGCCCTGAATCTGCGCCGCGTGCAGGTCCATGGTCAGCACCCGCTCGATCCCGGCCTGGGTCAGCAGGTTGGCCACCAGCTTGGCGCTGATCGGCGTGCGGGCCTTGGTGCGGCGGTCCTGACGGGCATAGCCGAAATAGGGGATCACGGCGGTGATCCGCGCCGCCGACGACCGCCGCAGCGCGTCGGTCATGATCAGCAGTTCCATCAGGTTGTCGTTGGCGGGGTTCGAGGTCGACTGGATGATGAACATATCCTCGCCGCGGACGTTCTCGAACACCTCGACGAAGATCTCGCCGTCGTTGAACCGTTCGACCCGCGCGTCGACCAGACCCAGCTGGACACCGCGGTTCATGCTCATGCGGCGCGCGATGGCCTCGGCAAGCGGAAGGTTTGCGTTCCCAGCGATAAGCTTGGGTTCGTTCATGGTCGCCATATGCTGTTATCCCCGGGCAGCAAGGTCTGTGTGACAGATTCGTGATGTTGACACCGCTTAACATGGCCTTACGGTCCCGCAAAGCTTGCGGCGGGAGAAAAGCGAAGATGCCACATCACATCGACTACTTCTTTACGACTTTGTCGCCCTATGTCTACCTCGCCGGCACCCGGTTGGAGCAGATTGCGGCGAAACACGGGGCCAGCATTACCTACAAGCCTGTTGATCTGCTTGCGCTTTTCACCCGCACCGGCGGTATCGCTCCGGCCGACCGGCATCCGGCGCGGATGCAGTACCGGGCGCAGGAACTGGTTCGTCAGGCGAAGAAACTGAGGGTGCCCTTCACCCTCAAGCCGGCGCATTGGCCGGTCAACCCGGCGCCCTCGGGCTATGCGATCATCGCCGCGCAGGCGGCTGGCGGCGGCGATCTGGGGGCGCTGGTCCAGGCCTTCGCCCGCGCCTGCTGGGCCGAGGAACAGGACGTCTCGGACGATGCGGTGATCCGCGCCTGCCTCGCGGCGGCGGGGTTCGATCCGGGGCTCGCCGACAAGGGGCTGCTGGCCGGGGCCGAGACCTATGCCGCCAACCTTGAGGAGGCTGCCGCGCGCGGCGTCTTCGGCGCGCCGTTCTACATCACCGACACCGACCAGCGGTTCTGGGGCCAGGACCGGCTGGAGGATCTGGACGCGCATCTGGCGGGCGATCTGTGATGGATGCCCGGGTGCTGCCGCAGCAGGTCTTTACCCGGCAGCTGGGCGAGGGCCCGCGCAAGGTTCTGGCGCTGCATTGCACGCTGGCCCATTCCGGCGCCTGGCGCGGGCTGGTGCAGCAGATGGGGCAGGAGGCGCAGTTCACCACCTTCGACATGCTCAGCCATGGCCGCAGCCCGGACTGGGACGGGCAGGGCGATATCCAGGACCGTATCGTCGAGATCGCCGAGACCCTGCTGACCCGCCGGATGGATCTGATCGGCCATTCCTTCGGCGCCACCGTGGCGCTGCGGCTGGCCGCGGCCTATCCCGAGCGGGTGCGCTCGGTCACCATGGTGGAGCCGGTCTATTTCTGCTTCGCCGAGGAGGTCGCGCCGGAGCTGCTCGCCGCGCATGAGGCCGATGCCGCGCCCTTCTCCGAGCCGCTGGCGCGGGGCGAATACGAGACCGGCGCGCGGCTCTTCAACGAGCTGTGGGGCGGCGCCGGGCCGAGCTGGGACGAGATGCCCGAGGCCGCGCGCGCCGGCATGATCCGCAGCATCCGCATGGTGCCGGCCTGTCGCCCGTCGCTCTACGACGATCCGGCGGGGATGCTGGCGCCCGGGCGGCTGGACCGGGTCGCCGCGCCGGTGCTGCTGCTGCGCGGCAGCGACAGTCACCCGGTGACGGCGGCGATCAACGCCGGCATCGCCCGCCGCCTGTCCGATGCGGAAGATGTGGTGATCGCGGGCGCCGGCCATATGCTGCCGATCACCCACCCGGTGGAAACGGCGGCGCATCTGCGCGCGCTGTTCGCGCGGGCGGGAGAGTAGCCGACAAGCGGCTGCGTGCCCCGTGGCGGGCCACAGTCTGGCCCCCGGGCAACCGCTGGCGTCCCCTCCCCCTGACAGGGGGAGGGACAGGGGGGGAGGGCTTGCCGCGCGGCGCCTAGTCTTTCGCCAGAGCCACGAAGCGGTCGATCAGCTCGGCGCCGATCGACCAGTCGCAGACCAGCCGGCAGCCCAGCAGCTCGTCGGGATCGCCGGTCTCCAGCGGGCCGCCCTGCAGGTAGTACATCGCGCCCTCGGCCTTCAGCCGCTGATGCACCCGACGGGGCAAGGCGGCGAAGATCATGTTGGCCTGCGGCTCGTGCAGGAAGCTGGCGCCGGCGCCGCGCAGCCCGGCGGCCAGCCGGGCGCAATTTGCATTGGCCGCGGTCGCCATCTCCAGCCACAGACCGTCCTTCAGATAGGCGCCCATCTGCGCCGACAGATAGCGGTGCTTGGAGAAGAGATGCGCACCGCGCTTGCGGCGCAGCTCGAATTCCCAGGCGTGTTCCGGGTCGAAGAAGATCACCGCCTCGACCGCCATCAGCCCGTTCTTGGTGCCACCGAAGGAGACCGCGTCGACGCCCGCCTTCCAGGTCATCTCGGCCGGCGTGCAGCCGAGCGCCACCAGCGCATTGGCAAAGCGGGCCCCGTCCAGATGCACCTTGAGGCCATGCTCCCTGGCCACTGCGGTCAGCGCCCGCAGCTCGTCCAGTGCATAGACCGAGCCGCGTTCGGTCACCTGGGTGATCGACACCGGCCCGCGCTGCGGGCTGTGCACCGGGCGCTGCGCCTCGCTGCCGATCGCCGCGCGCAGCGCCTCCGGGGTCATCTTGTCGCCATCGCCCACCAGCGTCAGCTTGGCGCCGCCGGCATAGAACTCCGGCGCGTTGCACTCGTCTTCCTGAATATGCGCCACCGGCGAACAGAAGATCGCGTCCCAGGGGTTGGCCAGCGTCGCCAGCGCCAGCGAATTCGCCGCGGTGCCGGTGGCCACCAGATGCACGGCGGCCTCCGGCGCCTCGAAGATCTCGCGGATGGTCTGGCGGACGCCGTCCATCAGCGTGTCGGCGCCGTAGCCCATGGCATAGCCGGTATTGGCCTGGATCAGTGCCTCCATCACCTTGGGATGCACCGGGCCGGTGTTGTCGGAGGCAAAGAACATCAGATCGGCTCCTCGATGATGTAGTCTTCCCAGTCGTCTTCGGGGATCTCGAATTCCGGCACCGTGCGGTGGCGCATCGACACGCCGGCGGCATGCACGGTTTCGGGATCGCCCGAGATCAGCGGGTGCCAGTCGTGGAGCGGCTTGCCCTCCCACAGCAGACGATAGGCGCAGGTCCGCGGCATCCAATAGGCGTGTTCGTCGATATTGCCGGGGCGCAGCACGATGCATTCGGGCACGAACTGATGCCGGATCTCGTATTGCGCGCAGCGGCAGGTGGTGTCGTCGAGCAGCCGGCAGGCGACGCGGGTCAGCGCGACCTCGCCGGTGTCCTCGTCCTCAAGCTTGTTCAGGCAGCACTTGCCGCAGCCGTCGCACAGCGCCTCCCATTCGCGGTCGGTCATCTGGCGCAGCGATTTGCGTTCCCAGAACCGGGGCGACAGGCCGGAGCGGTCGATCGGGTCCGTCATAGCGCCGCCAGGATGTCGCGGGCGCGGGCGCAATCGGCATCCATCTGGTCGATCAGCGCCTGCAGGCCGTCGAATTTCAGCTCGGGGCGCAGATAGTCGACCAGCGCGACCGAGAGGGTGGAGCCGTAGAGATCGCCGGAGAAATCGAAGATGAAGGTCTCGATATTGGGCACCTCGCCGTTGAACATCGGCCGCACCCCCAGCGAGGCGGCGCCGTGGTAGCTGCCCTTGTGCGGACCGTCGAGCACATCGACCAGCACCGCATAGACGCCGAAGGCCGGCGGGTGCAGCCCGGCGATCGACATGTTGGCGGTGGGAAAGCCCAGCTCGCGGCCGCGCTGCTCGCCGCCCTCGACGATGCCCTCGATCCGGTGCCAATGGCCCAGCATGGCGGCGGCGTCGCGCGGGCGGGCCTCGCTCAGCGCGGTGCGGATGGCGGTGGAGGAGATCGTGTGATCGGATTTTTCCAGCAGTGGCGCCACGGTGACGCCAAAGCCCATCTCGCGGCCGAAATGGACCAGATCCTCGGCGGTGCCGATGCGGCCCTTGCCGAAGCAGAAATCGGCGCCGACCACAACATGGCGCAGCCCCAGCCCATGCGAGATCACGTTGAGCGCGAATTCCGACGGTGCGAGGCCGGCCAGCGCGGCGTTGAAGTTCAGCTCATAAAGCCGCTCGACTCCCAGCTTTTCCAGCCGGTGGGCGCGGGCGCCGCGCCGCATCAGCCGGAACGGCGGGCTGTCGGGCGCAAAGAACTCGCGCGGGTGGGGTTCGAAGGTCACGACGCCAAGCGGGGCGTCGGGGGCGGCGTCGCGCGCCATCCGGATCACCGACTGGTGGCCAATGTGCACGCCGTCAAAATTGCCGATCGCGGCGCTGGCGCCGCGGTCCTGGGGTTCGACGAATTGATAATCCCGGATGATCCGCATGGGCGATGCCTAGCGCCCTGCGTCGGCGGGCGCAAGACGCTGCGCCCGCGGTTTGCGGTCTCAGTCGAACTTGCGGCTGGGGGCCAGCACCGTCGCCTCGCCGATCAGCACCTTCTTGCCCTCGACCGCGCAGTGGCAATCCAGCTTGACCCGCCGCTTGGCGATGTCGATGTCGACCACCTTGACCTCGGCATAGACCATGTCGCCTGGGCGCACCGGGGCGAGGAACTTCAGCGTCTGGCCCATGTAGATGGTGCCATGGCCCGGCAGCTGTTCGCCGATCACCGCCGAGATCAACCCGGCGGTCAGCATGCCGTGGGCGATGCGGCCCTCGAAGATGGTGTCCTGGGCATAGGCGTCATCGAGATGCACCGGGTTATGGTCGGTGGACACTTCAGCGAACATCTCGATATCGCGATCCGTCACCTGTTTGCGCAGATAACGGATCATCCCCATCTCGATGTCTTCGATGCAGATCGTTCCGCGCGGCAGATTGTCCAACATGTCGTCCTCTCGTCTCGTCGGCGCATCATCGGCGCAGCAATAAAAAGTCATTCACGGCCGCGCATGCGGCAACTTTATTACTTTGCAGGCGCAGAAAATCAAGAGGATTTTTGTGTCAGCGCAGCCGGCCGATGGCAAAGGTGGGGACGTGTTTTTCCTTGCTGAGGAAACGGTTTAGCGCCGCCTCGTCGGGATGGTGCGCGGTGCCGGTCTCTTCGGCGGCCAGACCGCCGGTGATGAAGAGGGAATCGATATCCTCGCCCATGGCGCCGGCGATGTCGGTGTGGATGCCGTC
>JBFXGQ010000134.1:0-9280 GCA_050177915.1 Pseudodonghicola sp.
ATGGCGGCATGGCGGGCGGGATCGGTCAGCAGGGCAAGAGCGGCGGCGGATGCCTCTGTTGCGGCCTCCTGCGCCACCACGAGGCCGGCGCGGCCCTGGGCCGCGAAGGCGCGGTAATAGCCGGCGTCGGCGGCCACGAAGGGCACGCCGCTCGCCATGCCCTCGAGCGGCGCCATGCCGTAGCCCTCGTAGCGCGGCATCTGCATCACCAGCGAGAGCGCGCGCAGCAGCGCCGGCAGCTTGGCCGCCGGGATCTCGCCGGGAAACAGGATGCGGTCGGCCAGCCCGGCGGCGGCGATCCGGGTCTTGAGCCGGTCGAGAAACCCCTGATGTTCGCGCGCCGCACGGCCCAGCACCAGCGCCACCGCGCCGGGCAGCTCCGGCAGCAGCCGCAGCATCGCCTCGACGAAGAGGTCGGTGCCCTTCTCGGGGCGGATGCGGCCGATGGTGGCGATCCCCATGGTGCCGCCATGGCCCAGTGCCGCCCAGGCGGCGGCGCGATCGGGGGCGAGGGTGAAGACATCGGTATCCACCCCATGCGGCACCACCGCGCGGACATGCGGGACAAAGCCCGCCGCGGCCTCGGTGGTGGCCACCACCGCGTCCATGCGCGAGATCAGCCAGCGCGGCAGCGCCGAATGCCGCCGTTGCGCGGCAGAGGTGAAGACCAGCCGGATCGGCAGCCGCAGCACGTCACGGGCCCAGATCCCCGCCCGCATCTCGGTGTTGCGGCGCAGGTGCCAGATGGCGAAGGGCCGGCCGGGGGGCGGTTGGCGCGACAGGGTGCGGGCCTGCGACAGGCTGATCGGGGCCGGGCAGCCGGGCAGCGGCTGACCGACCAGCGCCAGATCGTGGGTCTGCATCTGCTGGCGGATCACGTTCGCCGCGGTCGAGGAGACGCCGGTGAAATTGCGGTTGAAATTGGTGACGAAGAGCTCAGGCATCGGCTGCCTCCAGCGCCAGCGCGGCGCAGATACGGTTCACCACCGCCTCCAGCGCCTGGTCCTGGCGCTGCACCAGGCTGCGGGCGCCCTGCTGCGCCGCGTGCAGCGCATCGGCATTGCCCAGCCAGCGGGTCACCGCCGCCGCAAGGCTGTCGGCATCGGCGGCCAGCGCCAGCCCGCCGGCGGCCTGCAGCGCGGCATAGGCGGGCTGCGCATTCTCGCGGTGCGGGCCGGTGATCAGCGGCACGCCGAAGTGCGCCGGCTCGATCGGGTTGTGGCCGCCCTTGGCCACCAGCGAGGCGCCGAGGAAGGCGAAGGCGGCGAGCCTGTACCAGCTGCCGGTCTCGCCCAGTGTATCGGCAAGATAGACCTGGGTGTCGGCCTCCGGCGTCTCGCCGGTGCTGCGGCGAGCGCCGCGCAGGCCGGCGTCGGCGATCAGCCTGGCGACCTCGGCGCCGCGTTCGGGGTGGCGCGGGGCGAGGATCAGCAGCAGATCCGGCCGCGCCTGCAGCAGCTGGCGATGGGCGGCAAGCACCACCGCCTCCTCGCCGGCGTGGGTGGAGCTGGCCAGCCAGAACGGCCGGTTGCCGAGGGCGGTGCGCATCTGCGCCACCAGCGCGGCATCGACCGGCGGCGGGGCAGAGGTGGTCTTGAGGTTCACCCCCAGCTCTACCCGGTCGCGGGGCGCGCCCATGGCGGTCAGGTCGTCGGCGGTCTCGCGGTTCTGCGCCATCAGCAGGGCGAAGTGGCCGAGGATGAAGCGCGCGGTGTCGGGCCATTTCTTCCAGCCGGCCACCGATTTCGCCGACAGCCGCGCGTTGATCAGCGCCAGCGGCACGCCGCGGCCGGCGGCCTCGACAATCATCAGCGGCCAGAGCTCGCTCTCGACGAAGAGCGCCGCATCGGGCCGCCAGTGGTCGAGAAAGCGGCGCACCGGCGCCGGCGCGTCGAGCGGCGCGAACTGGTGCCGGCAGCGCGGCGGCATCCGCTGGGCGATCAGCTCGGCCGAGGTGGCGGTGCCCGAGGTGATCAGGAACTCGGCATCGGCCAGCCGCTCGCCCAGCCGGGCGATCAGGGTCAGCACCGACAGGCTTTCGCCGACGCTGGCGGCATGGAACCACAGCAGCCGGCCGGCGGGGCGGGGCAGGGTGGCATGGCCCAGCCGTTCGCGGGCGCGCGCCTCGGACACGCCATGATCGCGCAGCCGGCGCGCGACCCGGCGCCAGGCCAGCGGCAACAGCAGCGGGGTCGCCGTGCGATACAGGCGATAGAGCGCCGTCGGACGGGCCATTCAGCCGCCCGTGTGGCTCATGTGGCGCGACATCTGCCCGTCGGCGCGCTGGCGGGAATAGTCGAAATCGTGGCCCTTGGGCTTCATCCCGATGGCGGCGCGGATGGCGCGCTCCAGCGGTTCCTCGCTGTCGGGATGCGCGCGCAGGGGGCTGCGCAGATCGGCCATATCCTCCTGGCCCAGGCACATGTAGAGCGCGCCGGTGCAGGTCAGCCGGACCCGGTTGCAGCTTTCGCAGAAATTATGGCTGAGCGGGGTGATGAAACCGATCTTCTGCCGGCTCTCCTCCAGCCGCACATAGCGCGCCGGGCCGCCGGTGCGTTCGGCCAGATCGGTGACGGTATAATGGTCCTGATAGCGCGCGCGCACGTCCTTCAGAGACCAGTACTGGTCCAGCCGGTCCTCGTTGCCGATGTCGCCCATCGGCATGACCTCGATCCAGGTCAGGTCCATGTCGCGTTCGGCGCACCATTCGGTGATCCTCGGCAGCTCGTCCTCGTTGAAGCCCTTGAGCGCCACCGCGTTGATCTTGACCCTGAGCCCGGCGGTCTGTGCCGCGTCGATGCCGCGCAGCACCTGCGGCAGCCGCCCCCAGCGGGTGATATCGGCGAATTTCTGATCGTCCAGCGTGTCGAGCGAGATATTCACCCGGCGCACGCCGGCCGCCGCCAGATCCTGCGCGAAGCGTTCCAGCTGCGAACCGTTGGTGGTCAGCGTCAGCTCCTTCAGCGCGCCGCTGTCCAGATGTCGGGTCATCGCATTGAAAAAGGTCATGATGCCGCGCCGCACCAGCGGCTCGCCGCCGGTGATGCGCAGCTTCTCCACCCCCAGCCGCACGAAGGTCGAACACATGCGGTCCAGCTCCTCCAGCGTCAGCAGCTCCTTCTTGGGCAGAAAGGCCATGTTCTCCGACATGCAGTAGACGCAGCGGAAATCGCACCGGTCGGTGACGGAGACGCGCAGATAGGTGATTGCGCGGGCAAAGGGGTCGATCAGCGGGGCGCTCATGGCTGCATAGGTAAAGCGCACATGGGGGTGCGGCAAGGGGGATTGGCTCTGGCAGCCGTTGCGGCGGCGCGATAGGGTCGCGCGCATGAGACATGCGGTGATCCTATCCCTCGCCCTGCTGGGGGGCTGCACCCAGGTGAACGGCGTCGCCGACACCATGAGCGATACCGTGCGCGGCGGTCTTGAGGACTTCAGCACGCTGGCCACGCTTGGCCTGCTGAACAAGGACAAGGCGGCGGCCGCGCCGGCGCCCGAGGTCGAGGCCGCGCCCGAGTCCGCGCCCGAGGCGCTGCCGCAGACCCCGGCGGTGCCGGCGGTGAAGCCCGCCGGCGACGGCCGGCTGGGCCGCACGGTGGCCGGGCTGGGCGATCCGGGCAAGCCCGGGCTGTGGCTGGAGACGCCGCTGGTGACCGCCGCCGGCAAGGGCCGGGTGGTCTGGCCCAGCACCGGGCGCTGGGTGGCGGTGGCGCTGCTGCCCTCCGGCGGCGCGGTGACCGCCGGCAGCCGGATGTCGCTTGACGCCTTCCGCGCGCTCGGCGCGCCGCTGACCGATCTGATCGAGGTCGAGGTCTACGCGGGGGGCTGAGGCAGGTATTTCGCCGCCTCCTTGCGGGCGAAGGGTTTCATCCCGGCGCCATGCTCGGCCAGAAAGACGCGCACGCGCTCGGGGTCGTGCTTGCTCAACTCGCGCAGCCACCAGGCCACGGCCTTCTGGATGAACCAGTCACGGTCGGGGACATAGCCCGCCGCCCAGCCCAGAATGCGGTCGCGCCGCGCCAGATCCTCGGGCTTGGGGTGGTTCTGCTTGGTCCAGGGCAGGGTGGCCACCAGCGCCGCGCGGCGGGTCCACATGTGATCGGATCGGGTCCAGCCCTCCACCTCATCGAGCCGTTCCGGCGCCGCCACCAGCCGTTTCTGCGCCGCCATGCAGGCGTGATCGGCGATCGCCCAGGCGTCGAAATCGGGCAGCCAGCCCTGGATCAGCGCCCAGACCGCGTCATCGGGCCGGATCCGCGCCTGGGTCAGCAGCTTGGCCGCGATGACCCGCGCCTCGTGAATATCGGTGCGCCACAGCGCATCGGCCAGCGCCACCCGTCCGGCGATGTCCAGCTGCTGCCGCCAGTCGCGGGCCAGATCGTTCAGCACCGGGTTCGGCACCCCGAGATAGACCCGCGGCACCTTGTGATAGGCGGCCGCGCCGGCGGCACGCTCAGGGTCGGCATGGGACTGGAGCTGGTCGAGATAGCGGGCAAGCATGACACATCCTTTTGGTGGCGCGATAGGCGCAGCCTTGCCGGGTTCAAGCCTGCGTTGGGACTTTGGAAGACGCCACCGGGGCGCGGCGGGTCAGCCGCTGCCGGGAATCCCGGTGGGCTTGCCGTCGAGGGTACGGGCGTTCTTTTCCAGCCAATAGGCGCGCAGGTCGTCGTCGCTGCGCTGGTCGGTCCAATGGGTCAGCGTGTCGCGCTCGGCGGCATAGTCCATGAAGGGCACCGCATAGCCGCAGGAGGTCTGCACCATGTCGACCGCCATGTCGAAGACCTGGCGCGCGCCGCGATGCGGCGGGAACAGCGCGACCAGCGCGGCCCAGTCCGCATCCCCCTGCTGCACCGCGCGGGCGGTGCCATAGGCGCGCAGGATCAGCGGCCGTTTGGTGAAGGAGCACCACATCAGCGTCATGCGGGGATCTTGCCGCAGGTGACCGGCGGTCTCGTTGCCGCTGCCGGTGACGTTCAGCCACATGATGCGGTTCGGCCCGGCCACCCGCAGCGCATCCATCCCCTTGGGCGAGACATTGACCCGGCCCTCGGGGCCGGCGCTGCCGGTGAAGAAGATATGCTGATCCTCGATGAACCGGCGGTGATCGTCGCCGATCCGGTCGAACTGCTTGGCCATGCGGTCTCCTCCCTCTCCCGCGTCACTCCACGGTGACGGATTTCGCCAGATTGCGCGGCTGATCCACATCGGTGCCCTTGGCCACTGCGGTGTGATAGGCCAGCAGCTGCGCCGGCAGCGCATAGAGGATCGGCGCCAGCGTCGGCGGCACGGCCGGCATGCAGACGGTCGACCAGACGCCGTCCTGCGCGTCCGCCAGCCCGGCCTGGTCCGAGATCAGCATCACCTTGCCCTTGCGCGCCATCACCTCCTGCATGTTCGACACGGTCTTGTCGAACAGCGGGTCCATGGGCGCCATCACCACCACCGGCATCGCCGGGTCGATCAGTGCGATCGGGCCGTGCTTGAGCTCTCCCGAAGCGTAACCTTCGGCGTGGATGTAGCTGATTTCCTTGAGTTTCAGCGCACCTTCCAGCGCCAGCGGATACATCAGCCCGCGGCCCAGGAACAGCACGTCGTGGGCGCTGCTCAGCTGTTGCGCGGCGCGGCGGATGGTGTCGCTGTTGTCCAGCGCGGCATTCATCAGCTGCGGCAGCCCGCGCAGGGCGGCGAAATGATCGGCAAGCTCGGCGGCGGTCAGCGTGCGGCGGTCGGCCGCGGCCTTCAGCGCCAGGATCAGCAGCACCGCCAGCTGGCAGGTGAAGGCCTTGGTCGAGGCGACGCCGATCTCGACGCCGGCATGGATCGGCAGCGCCAGATCGCTTTCCCGCGCGATCGAGCTTTCGGGGACGTTGACCACCGACAGGATCGTGTCCGCCTTGCCCTGGCAATAGCGCAGCGCCGCCAATGTGTCGGCGGTCTCGCCCGACTGGCTGACGAACAGCGCCACGGTGCCCTTGGGCAGCGGCGGCTCGCGATAGCGGAACTCGCTGGCGACGTCGATCTCGACCGGCAGGCGGGCGATCTGCTCGAACCAGTATTTGGCGGTGAGGCAGGCGTAATAGGCGGTGCCGCAGGCCACCATGGTCAGCCGCTCGACCTTGGCGAAATCCAGCCCCGCGCCGGGCAGCCGCACGGCGTCGTCGCCGGCGGGCAGGTAATGCGCGATCGCCTCGCCCACCACCGCGGGCTGTTCGGCGATCTCCTTGGCCATGAAGTGCTTGTAGCCGGCCTTGTCGACGCGCGAGCTGTCGATCTGGATGGTCTTCTCGATCCGCGCCACCGGCTGGCCGGTCTCGTCGCGGATCTCGACGGCGTTGCGGGTGACGATGGCGCGGTCGCCTTCCTCAAGATAGGTGATGCGGTTGGTCAGCGGCGCCAGCGCGATGGCGTCCGAACCCACGTACATCTCGCCGTCGCCATGGCCCACCGCCAGCGGCGAGCCCTTGCGCGCGGCGATGATCAGATCGTCCTCGCCCTCGAACAGGAAGGCCAGCGCGAAGGCGCCCTTGAGCCGGTCGATGGCGCGAAAGGCGGCCTCGACCGGGCCGTCGCCGTCGCGCATGTGGCGTTCGGTCAGCAGCGCCACGGTCTCGGTATCGGTATCGGTCTGGAAATTGACCCCGGCCTCGGCCAGTTCGGCGCGCAGCTCGCGGTAATTCTCGATGATGCCGTTGTGCACCACCGCCACCGACCCGGCGCGATGCGGGTGGGCGTTGTTGACCGTCGGCGCGCCATGGGTGGCCCAGCGGGTGTGACCGATACCGGACTTGCCGGCCAGCGGCTCGTGCACCAGCAGATCGCTCAGGTTGACCAGCTTGCCCACCGCGCGGCGGCGGTCCAGCGCGCCGGCGTTCACGGTGGCGATCCCGGCGCTGTCATAGCCGCGGTATTCCAGCCGTTTCAGCGCCTCGACCAGGATCGGCGCCGCCTCATGCCGACCGAGGACCCCAACGATACCACACATTATTTCGTCTCCAGATCGCGTTTGGCTTTGCGTGCCTTCAAGATGTCGAACAATTTGCGGGCCCGGCCGGGCTTGTTCTCCTGCCGCGCGCGGGCCACCGCCATCGCCTCGGGCTCGACATCGCGGGTGATCACCGAGCCGGTCGCGGTCATCGCGCCGTCGCCCACCGTCACCGGCGCCACCAGCATGGTGTTCGATCCGATGAAGACGCCGCGGCCGATCTCGGTGTGATGCTTCATCACCCCGTCGTAATTGCAGGTGATGGTGCCGGCGCCGATATTGCTGCCGGCGCCGACGCTGGCGTCGCCGATATAGGACAGGTGGTTGGCCTTGGCGCCTTCGCCGATCAGCGCGTTCTTGATCTCGACGAAATTGCCGACATGGGCATGTTCGGACAGCTCCGCTCCCGGTCGCAGCCGGGCATAGGGGCCGACGATGGCGCCGCGGCTGACATGGCAGCCCTCGAGATGTGAGAAGGCGCGGATGGTGGCGCCGCTTTCGACGGTGACGCCGGGGCCGAAGACCACATTGGGCTCGATCAGCGCGTCGCGGCCGATCACGGTGTCGAGCGCCAGATGCACCGTCTCGGGCGCGGTCAGCGTGACGCCGATCTCCAGCAGCTCGGCGCGGGCGCGGGCCTGGAACACCGCCTCGGCCGCGGCCAGATCGGCGCGCGAGTTGATGCCCAGCGTTTCGCTTTCGTCGCAGGCCACCGCGGTGACCGAGAGGCCACGGGCGCGGGCCAGCTCGACCACATCGGTCAGATAGTATTCGCCCGAGGCATTGTCGTTGCCCACGGCGGCGATCAGGTCGAAGAGCGTCGGGGCATCGCAGGTCATAAGCCCGCTGTTGCAGAAGCTTATCGCGCGTTCCTCATCCGTGGCATCCTTGAATTCGACGATCCGTTCCAGCCGGTCGCCATTCATCACCAGCCGGCCGTAGCGGGCGGGATCGGCAGCCTCGAAACCGAGGATCACCAGATCGTGCGACTTGCGCGCCGCCACCATCCGCTCCAGCGTCTCGGCGCTGACGAAGGGGGTGTCGCCATAGAGCACCACCAGATCGCCGGAGAAGCCCTGAAGTGCTGTGCGCGCCTGATCGACCGCATGGGCGGTGCCCAGCTGCTCCTCCTGCAGGACGACCTGCGCGCGCTCGTCGATCTCCTGCGCGGCGCGGGCGACCTCATCGGCGCCATGGCCGGCGACGATGACGGTGCGCGCCGGCTCCAGCGCGGCGCCGCTCTGCATGGCATGCGCCAGCATCGGCGCCTGACCGATCGGGTGCAGCACCTTGGGCAGATCGGAGTTCATCCTTGTGCCTTTGCCTGCGGCCAGGATGACGAGGGCAATGCTCATGATGTTTTCTCTTTGAATTTTTCTCGGGCCCGTTTTATCGGCTGCGGGCAGCGGCGCAAGCGTTAGCGCGATCAAACAAGGTTGCGGGCTGCAACAAGCGCGGGCGAAATCATGCCGAAAGGGAACGGAACATGCGCACGGTGATCTTCGATCTGGATGGAACTCTGGCCGATACCTCGGGCGATCTGATCGCTGCGGCCAATGTCTGTTTCCGGCAGATGGGGCTGGGCGACGTGCTGGACCCGGGCCGCGATCAGGGCGTGGCGCTGCGCGGCGGGCGGCGGATGCTGACCGTCGGGCTGGAGCGGGTGGAACGGTTCGATCCGGCGGTGGTGGAGGAATACTATCCGGTGCTGCTGGAGGCCTATGCCAGCGATATCGACCGGCACACCGTGCTCTATCCCGGCGCGATGGCGGCGGTCGGCGGGCTGCGCGCGGCGGGCTATGGTGTCGGCATCTGCACCAACAAGCCCGAGCGTCTGGCGGCGCAGTTGCTGCAAAGCCTCGGTGTGCTGGACGATTTCGCCTCGCTGGTCGGGGCCGACACGCTGCCGGTGCGCAAGCCCGACCCCGAGCCGCTGCGCGAGGCCGCCCGGCGTGCCGGCGGCGATCCGGCCAAGACCCTGCTGGTGGGGGATTCCGACACCGACCGCAACACCGCCAGGGCCGCCGGCGTGCCGTCGGTGCTGGTGACCTTCGGCCCCTCGGGCGCCGATATGGCGGCGCTGGCCCCGGAGGCGCTGCTGGACCGCTACGAGGATCTGCCGGCGCTGGTGGCCCGGCTGATCGGCGCCAACGGCTGATCGACCGGCCGCGGCGGGCGCGTCTGGCGGCGGAACATGTCAGCTCTGTGAATTCTCGCGGCCCGCTCTTGACCGTTCCGGCGCCGCGCCGCACAAACACCGCATGAACGAGATCTTCACCGGCAATTTCACCCAGC
>JBFXGQ010000135.1:0-9225 GCA_050177915.1 Pseudodonghicola sp.
GCCACCTTGCGCCCCGCCACCGCGATATCGTAGCGGCCCGGGCAGAAGGCGCGCGGGCATTCGCCGCGCGCGCCCTGCAGGCCGAACCGCGCCAGCAGCGCCTCGATCAGCCGGGCCATCTCGTCATAGGCGGCCTCGATGGTGACGCCGGGCTGCACCGGCCGGCTGATCGCCATCTGCAGCGTGCCGGGCGCGACCGGACAGATCCGGCCGCCGCCGCGCCGGATCGCCACCGGCCAGCCGGCCGCCGCGCTGGCCCGCGCCGCCGCGTCGAACTGCGGCTGCCGGGCGTCGCCCGGCGCCGCCAGCAGGGCGCGCGGCGCCTGCCAGATCAGCAGCGCCGGCCGGTCGGGCGCAAACGGGCTGGCGTCGAAATAGTCCTGCCGCCGCTGCGCCTCCGCCGCCGAGCGGAAGCGCCGGTATTCGACGGCAAGACCCGAGAGCTCAGCCGGCATTCACCGTGCCGATCACCGATCCGGGGCGGATCACCCCGTCCTTGGCGACGCTGCGGGTCAGCACCCCATCCGCCGGCGCCTCGATATCGAAGGTGGATTTCTCCACCATGATCTCGGCGACGACCGTGCCTTTCGAGACCGTCGCCCCATCGGCATAGAACCAGTTGGAGACGATGCCCTCCGGCGTCACCTCGGCATCCCAGAGGCCCGTGGGGATCACGATATCTGTCACATCCCGCTCCTTGTCTTATCCCAGGGTGGCGCGCGCGGCGTCGGCGATGGTCTCGGCACTGGGCAGCACGAACTGCTCCATCACCCGCGCATAGGGGATCGGCACATCCGGCACCGCCAGCCGCTTCGGCGGCGCCTTCAGCAGGGTCGGATCGTGTTCGGCCACGGTGGCGATGATCTCGCCGGTCAGGCCGAAGCTCTTGTAATCCTCGTCGACCACCACCAGCCGGCCGGTCTTGGCCACCGATTTCAGGATCGCCTCGCGGTCCAGCGGCACGATGGTGCGCAGGTCGATCACCTCGGCCTCCACCCCGTCTTTGGCCAGCGCCTCGGCCGCCGCCAGCGCCTTGTGCACCATCATCGACAGGGTGACGATGGTGACATCGCCGCCCTCGCGCACCACCTTGGCCTGACCGAAGGGGATCTCATAGGCCTCCTCCGGCACCACGGTGGCGGCGCCCTCAGGGGAATCCATCCACGCCAGCCCCTGCAGCCCCTTGTGGAACATGAACATCACCGGGCTGTCGTCGCGGATCGCCGCGGCCATCAGCCCCTTGGCGTCATAGGCGTTCGACGGCGCCACCACCTTCAGCCCCGGCAGATGGGCGAAGGTCGCGTGCAGCGTCTGCGAATGCTGGCCGGCATCGGAATAGCCGCCGCCCGTGGCTGTCATGATCACCATCGGCACCTTGTAGTTGGCGCCGGAGAAATAGGTGTTCTTGGCGGCAAGATTATAGATGGAATCCATGCAGACGCCGAAAAAGTCGACGAACATCAGCTCGACGATCGGGCGCATGCCGGACATCGCCGCGCCGACGCCGGCGCCGATGAAGCCGGTTTCCGAAATCGGCGTGTCGCGCACGCGGGCCTCGCCGAATTCGTCGAGCAGCCCGGCCGTGGCGCCGAAGATGCCGCCATAGGTGCCGATGTCCTCGCCCATCACGAAGACGGTGGGATCGGCCCGCATCTCCAGAGCAATGGCCTCGGAGATCGCGCGCGACACCGGCAGGATACGATTGCTGGTCATGATATCTCTCCTCCTGTGGGCGTCACGCGAAGACCGCGCTCAGCGCGTCCTCGGGAGCGGGATCGGCGGCGGCACGGGCAAAGGCGAAGGCCGCGTCCACCTCGGCCTTCGCCCGGGCCAGCGCCGCATCCGCCTCGGCCTCGGTCAGGGTGCCGTCGGCGATGGCGGTATCGCGCAGCCGCCAGATCGGGTCCTTGGCCTTGAGCGCGGCCACCTCGCCCTTGGGCCGATAGAGCTCGGGATCGCCCTGGAAATGGCCGTAATAGCGATAGGTCTGCACCTCGATCAGCGTCGGGCCGTCGCCGCGCCGGGCGCGCGCCACCGCCTCCTGCGCCGCATCGAACAGCTTCAGCGTGTCATTGTCGGCGATATGCACCCCCGGCATGCCATAGCCCGCCGCCCGCAGGCTGTTGTTGCGGACCGAGGTGGATTTCGACTTCGGAACCGAGATCCCCCAGCCGTTGTCCTCGATCACGAAGACCACCGGCAGCTTCCACAGCGCGGCGAGGTTCATCGCCTCGTGGAAACCGCCCTGGTTGGCGGCGCCGTCACCCAGGTAGGAGACCGCGATGGCGTCGGTACCCTTCATCTGCGCCGCCAGCGCCGCGCCCACCGCCGGGCTGGTGCCCTCGGCGATGATGCCCGAGCAGGAGAAATTCACCGCCGGATCCAGCAGATGCATATGGCCGCCACGGCCACCGGCCAGCCCGGTGGCCTTGCCGAAGATCTCGGCCGTCATCCGGTTCAGGTCCACCCCCTTGGCGATGGCGACATGATGCGGCCGGTGGGTCGCGGTCACCGCGTCGTCACGGCGCAGATGCACGCAGACGCCGGCGGCGCAGGGCTCCTGCCCGGCGGCAAGATGCATCTCGCCGGGCACGGTGCCGGCGCCGATGTCGAACTTCGGCGATTTGCCCTCCATGTAGACCGCCGCCATCGTGTCCTCGTAATAGCGGGCCTTCTCCATGATCTCGTACATCCACAGGATCTGTGACTTGCTTGGCATGTTTCCTCCCTCTCTGGCGCGCGCCAGCGTTTCGCGCAGACCAACCGGGCCCCGCCCGACGGGTCCTGCGCGGCAGGCGCAGGATAGGCGGCAAGAACTGCGACGCCTTGACGCAGATCATTTACCGCCACCCGCGTCGCGGGGCAGAAGCGCCCCGTCGCGCGACCCGGCGCCGACACCCCGAAGGCGCCGGGCTGGCATTTTCTTGACAAGGCGGCGGGTGGCCCGCTTAGTTTCCCCATAGCCTGGAAAGCACAAGACATGGCGGACAGCATCCGGAAGGAGGACTGGGAGCGGTTCCGTGCGATGGGGCGCGTTCCCCCGCGCATCAGGGACGTCGTCCTCGGATCCTGGATCCGGTCCCGACGCGACAGCCGGATCGAGACCCTGACATGCGCGCCCAGCGTCGCGCAGCAGGAGCTGGGCGATATCCGCGACCGCAATGCGCGGCTGCGCACCGCCGCGCAGGCGGCGATCCGGCGCGCCGGCCAGCAGCTGAACGACGGCGATGCGATGGTGCTGCTCTGCGACCGGCGCGGCGTGGTGATGAATGCCGCCGGCGACGCCCGGGTGCTGTCGCGCGGCGAAGAGAACCACCTGCACCCCGGCGGCGCCTGGGACGAGGCCGCCATCGGCACCAATGCGATCGGCACCGCGCTGCACCTGGGCAAGCCGGTCACCATCAGCGGCGTCGAACATTTCTGCGAGGCGATCCAGCGCTGGTCCTGCGCCGCCGCCCCGGTCCGCGATCCGCTGAGCGGCGCGGTGATCGGCGCGGTCGATATCTCCGGCCCCGCGGAGCAGAGCCTTGGCCCGGCGGCGGCGCTGTCGGTGTCGCTGGCGCTGCAGATCGAGGAGGCGCTGCGCAGCGCCAGCCTGCACGAACACCGCCAACTGATCGAGGCGCTACTGACGCGGCGCCCGTCGCAGGCGGGCGACGCGGTGATGCTGTTCGACCGCTACGGCCAGCGGGTGTGGTCCAGCGCGGCCTGCGATCCGGCGGGGACGGACCCGGAGGACCGCAGCCGGGCGGCGCTGCGACAGCTGGCGCCGCAGGGCGACGGCGATGCCCGCGCCCTCGCCGCCCGACTGCGCGACGCCCTGCCGGGGGCCGAGGTCGACCTGCTGGGCGACCGCGATGCGGCGCTGGGGCTGGTGGTGACGCTGCGCCAGCCCGGGCGGCGGCCGGTGCGGACACCGGCGCCCGCCGTGACGCTGGATCAGATCGCCGCCGGCGGGCCGGCGATGGCGGCGATCTGCGCCAGGGCGCGCCGGCTGGTCGACAGCGCCATCCCGCTGTCGATCGAGGGTGCGGCGGGAAGCGGCAAGGAAACCCTGGCCCGGGCGCTGCACGCCGAGGGGCCGCTGGCCGCCCTGCCGCTGCGCATCGTCGATTGCGGCCTGCTCGACGCCGACAGCCTGCGGCGCGACCTGGGCGCCGGCCGCGGCCTCATGCGGCTGGCGGACACCGGCGGCACGCTCTGTCTGGACGAGGTCGCCGAAACCCCGGCCGAGGTGCAGCCGCGGCTGGCGCAGGCGCTGGCGGCGCTGACGCGCCAGGATGGCGCGCCGCTGCAGGTGATGGCGCTGTCCTCGGTCAGCCTGGCCGAACGGATGGATCAGGGCGCGCTGCGCTCCGAGCTGCATTTCCGCGTCGCCGGCGCCAGCCTGCGGCTGCCCGGCCTGGCCGAGCGGCCCGAACAGATCCCCGGCCTCGCCCGGCAGTTCGCCGACCTCGGCGCCGGACCGCGCAAGGACCGCACGCTGCGCTTCACCCCAGCGGCGATGGCCCGGCTGCGGGCGCATGACTGGCCCGGCAACCTGCGCGAGCTGCGCAATCTGGTCGCCGCGCTCTCGGCCACCTCGCTCAGCCGGCTGATCGACGTCGCCGACCTGCCGCCCGAAATCGCCGCGTCGGCCACGGGTCCCGGCCGACGCGAGACCCTGCGCGACCGCGAGCGCGCCGAGATCCTGAGCGCCGTCGAGGAGACCGGCGGCAATATGACCGAGACCGCCCGGCGGCTGGGGATCTCGCGCTCGACGCTCTATCTCAAGCTCGATCAATACGGGGTGCCGCGCGCCCGGCGCAGCTGACGCCGCCCATCTCCGGCAGATCTTCGCCGCCTGCCTCACGCGCATCCCCCGGTCCGGGCCGCCGATGCCGTGAGATCCGGCGATCCACGTTTTCGACCCCGGCACCGAAACCTCTGGCCGCACCCTTGGCTGCGGGGGCGCCCCGGCGACTGTCCGAATTTCGGACAGTCGCCGGCCTGTGTGTTATCCTAGGCTCGGGCACAAATCGGAGGAATCAGCTATGAAAGCATTGATCTACCAAGGCCCCGGCAAGAAAGACTGGGTCGAGAAACCCAAGCCCGGCATCGAGAAGCCGACCGACGTGATCGTCAAGATGACCCACACCACCATCTGCGGCACCGACCTGCATATCCTCAAGGGCGACGTGCCGGCGGTGACCGAGGGGCGCACGCTGGGCCATGAGGGCGTCGGCGTGGTCGAGGAGGTCGGCAGCGCCGTGCGCAACTTCCGCCCCGGCGACACCGTGCTGATCTCCTGCGTGACCTCCTGCGGCTCCTGCCCCAACTGCAAGCGGCAGCTCTATTCGCACTGCTCGGACGGCGGCTGGATCCTCGGTCACCTGATCGATGGCACCCAGGCCGAATACGTGCGCATCCCGCATGGCGACAACAGCCTCTATCCGGCGCCCGAGGGCGCGGATCTCGAGGCGCTGGTGATGCTGTCGGATATCCTGCCCACCGGCTTCGAGATCGGCGTCCTGTCCGGCCGCGTGGCACCGGGCGACACGGTGGCGATCGTCGGCGCCGGCCCGATCGGCATGGCGACACTGCTGACCGCGCAGTTCTATTCGCCCGGCCGCATCATCATGCTGGACACCGATTCCAACCGGCTGGGCATCGCGCGCCAGTTCGGCGCCACCGACACCATCGACGTGAGCGAGGGCAGCGCGGTGCAGGACCTGATGGCGATGACCGACGGCGTCGGCGTCGACGTGGTGGTCGAGGCGGTGGGCATCCCCGCCACCTTCGACATCTGCCAGCAGGTGGTGGCCCCCGGCGGCCGCATCGCCAACGTCGGCGTGCATGGCCAGAGCGTCGATCTGCATCTGGAAAAGCTCTGGATCCAGAACATCACCCTCAGCACCGGACTGGTGAACACCAATACCACGCCGATGCTGATGAAGACCTTCGAGGCCGGCAAGATCGACCCGCAGAAGCTGATCACCCATCGCTTCCAGCTGGACGATATCCTCAGCGCCTATGAGGTGTTCGGCAACGCCGCCCGCGAACGGGCGATGAAGGTGATGCTGACCGCCTGAGCCAGCGCCCGAGCCAACGCCTGATGCCAAGCCGGCACAGGACCGAACCACAGACCGCGCGGCGCCCCGAGGGCGTCGCGCGATCGCGTTCCAGCTTCAGGTTCCGGTCTCAGGAAAACCCGCGCAGGCGCGCCTCGGGGATCTCCTTCAGCACCTGCGGTTCGGGCAGCGGCACGAAGGTGACCTGCACCCCCGAGGGCAGCAGATCGCAGAGCGCGAAGCCGCTGCCCGCGACCACGCTCATCCCGCGCGACCGGGTCAGGTCTACGCCGGACTGCTGGCCGATATTGGTCACCACCGGGATGCCGTGCCACAGCGTCACCCGGTTGGTGTGGATATGGCCCGACAGCACCGCCATCACCCGATGCGGCGCCAGCAGCCCGGCCAGCCGGGCGCTGTCCGTCTCGCCCAGCGTCTCCCAGGCATAGGGCGATGTGGGATCCAGCCGCGGCGGATGATGCACCACCACCAGCTTGGGCAGGTCGGGATGGCGCGCCAGCATCGTCGCGGCGCCGGCCAGCTGATCGTCGTCCAGCGCGCCGCCCACCCGGCCAGGCACCGAGCTGTCCAGCACCACCACATGCAGCCCCGCATGCACCGCATCGTGATCGAGCGGCCCCGCCGGCGCGCCGGCATGATCGGGAAAGGCGCCGAAGAACCCTTCGCGCCGGTCGTGATTGCCCAGCGCGTAGAGCACCGGCATCTGCAACCGCGCCATCCGCTCGGCCAGCAGCCGATAGCTCGCCGCATCGCCCAGATTGGTCAGATCACCGGAGGCGACGACGAAATCGGGCCGCGGGCTGAGCGCATTGGCGACGTCGATCATCCGCTCCAGCGCAGCAAGCGTGTCGGCGTGCTGATGCGGATCGTCGGTCTCCGGCGCGGTCAGATGCAGGTCGGTGATATGCAGAAACCGGGTCATGCCGGGCGCTCCTCTGGGTCCAGCCGCGCCGCTGCCAGCAGCGTGCGGGTATAGTCGTGCTGCGGATCGCGCAGGATCGCGGCCGCCTCGCCCTGTTCGACCGCCTGGCCCTGCCGCAGCACCAGCAGATCGTCGCAAAGGCTGGCGACCACGGCAAGATCGTGGCTGATGAACAGGATGCCCAGCCCCATCGCCTGCTGCAGATCCATCAGCAGATTGAGGATCTGGGCCCGCACCGAGACATCGAGCGCCGAGACCGCCTCATCCGCCACCAGCAGCTTCGGCCGGGTGACGATGGCCCGCGCGATGGCGATCCGCTGGCGCTGGCCGCCGGAAAACTCATGCGGGTAGCGGGCCGCGTCGCCGGCGCGCAGGCCGACCTGCTCCAGCGCCTGCGCCACGGTTTCGGCCACAGTCTCGGCCCGCGCCGCCATCCCCGCCGCGCGCAACGGCTGCGCCACCGACCAGCCGACCGGCCGGCGCGGGTCGAGCGACCCGAAGGGGTCCTGAAAGATCATCTGGAACAGCGGCCGCCGCGCCCTGAGATCGCGCGGCGACAGCGCATGCAGGTTCTCGCCCTGAAACAGCACCTCGCCGGTGTCCGGCGTCTCGAACCCCATCACCATCCGCGCCAGGGTGGATTTGCCCGAGCCGCTTTCGCCGACCACGCCCAGGGTCTGCCCCGGCGCGATCCGCAGCGACACGCCGCCCACCGCCAGCAGCGGCGGTTCGGCCCGCAGCAGCCGGCGCCGCGGCCGCGGATAGCGGCGGGTGACCGAGCGGAGTTCCAGCAAAGCGGTCATCGTCCCGCCTCCGCCAGCAGATGACAGGCGCAGGCGCGCAGGTCCGGCAGGTGCCGCTCGGCCGGGCGCTGGTGGGCGCAGCGCTCCAGCTCCTGCCCGCAGCGGCCGGAGAAGCGGCAGCCGGCGGGCAGATCGGCCATCGCCGGCACCGTGCCCGGGATCATCGGCAGCCGCCGGCGCAGGGCGCCGCCGCTGATCCGCGGGCGGGCCTGCAGCAGCCCCCGGGTATAGGGATGCGCCGGATCGGCCAGCACCCGGTCGACCGGCCCGCGCTCGACGATCTCGCCGCCGTACATCACCGCGACGCTGTCGACGGTGCGCGCCACCGCCGCCAGATCGTGACTGATGAACAGCAGCACCATGCCCCGGTCGCGCGCCAGCCGGCTGAGCAGATCGGTGATCCGCAGCGCCACATGGGCGTCGAGCGCGGTGGTCGGTTCGTCGGCGATCAGCACGCCGGGATCGCAGGCCAGCGCCAGCGCGATCAGCACCCGCTGGCGTTGGCCGCCCGAGAGCTCATGTGGATATTGCCGCAGCTTCTCCTGTGGCGCCTGAATGCCGGTCTCCTCGAACAGTTCCAGCGCGCGGCGGCGGGCGGCGGCGCGGGACAGCCCCAGATGCAGGCGCAGCGGCTCCATCACCGTGTCGCCGACGCGGGCGAGCGGGTTGAGCGCCATCATCGGCTCCTGAAAGATCATCGCCACCCGCCGGGCGCGCAGCGCGCGCCAGTCTCGCTCGCCCGCCCGCGCCATGTCGCGGCCCTCGATCCGCAGCGTGCCGGTCAGCTGCGCCGCCTCGGGCAGCATGCCCATCATCGCCAGCCCCAGCATCGACTTGCCGGAACCGGATTCGCCCACCACCCCCAGCCGCTCGCCGGGGCGCAGCGCCAGCGTGACCCGGCGCAGCGCCTCGGCCGCGCCGAAGCGGACCGACAGGTTCTCGACCGCGATCATGCGCGCCCCCGGGTCAGGCGCGGGTCGGAGATGTCGCGCAGCCCGTCGCCCAACAGGCCGAAGCCCAGCACCGCCGCGATGATGCAGAGCCCGGGATAGATCGCCAGCTGCGGCGCCAGATAGATCAGCGTCTGCGCCTCGTTCAGCATCCGCCCCCAGGAGGGCGTCGGCGGCTGCGCCCCCAGCCCCAGATAGCTGAGCGCCGCCTCGGCCAGGATCGCCACGGCGAATTCGACGGTAGCCTGCACAATGAGGACGGCAAGGATATTGGGCAGCACATGGTCGCGGGTCAGCCCCAGCCGCCCGACCCCGGCGGCGCGTCCGGCCAGCACGTAGTTCCGCGTCCAGATCTGGTTGGCGGAGCCGCGCGCCACCCGGGCGAAGATCGGCACATTGATGAAGGCGATGGCAAGTATCGCGTTGGACAGCGACGGGCCGAAGGCCGCCGCCAGCATGATGGCGAACAGCATCGCCGG
>JBFXGQ010000136.1:0-9206 GCA_050177915.1 Pseudodonghicola sp.
GTTCGGACCTCGTCCGGATTGGGCTGCCATAAAGCGCGCCGCTCAGCGGTCGCAGCGCCAGCCCCCGGTCCGGCGCTTGCGCGGCTCGCTCTCCCAATCGAACGTCGAGGAGGAGGCGGCTGGGCCTACTCCGGGTATGCCCCTGGCACAAAGGCGCGACCTTCGATCCTTGTGAAACCCGCCCCGCAACGAAAAAGCCCCGGCGCGGGGCCGGGGCTTTGCGGGTCGTTTCACTGTCTTTGCGGGGGCTTGGCGCCCCGGTCTGGCCTTTCGGGATCTTACAGCCCCAGTTTGGCCATCACGATGTCGTTCACCGCCTTGGGATTGGCCTTGCCGCCGGTGGCCTTCATCACCTGGCCGACGAACCAGCCGGCCAGTTTCGGGTTGGCCTGCGCCTTTTCCACCTGCGCCGGGTTGGCGGCGATCACCTCGTCCACCGCGGCCTCGATGGCGCCGGTGTCGGTGACCTGCTTCATGCCGCGCGCCGCGACGATCTCGGCCGGGTCGCCGCCTTCGGTATAGACGATCTCGAACAGATCCTTGGCGATCTTGCCCGAGATGTCGCCCTTGGTGATCAGATCGACGATGCCGCCCAGCTGCGCCGGGCTGACCGGGCTGGTGGCCAGATCGTGATCGTCCTTCTTCAACCGGCCGAACAGCTCGTTGATGACCCAGTTGGCGGCGATCTTGCCGTCGCGGCCTTCGGCCACCGCTTCGAAATAGGCGGCGGTCTCGACCTCGGCGGTCAGCACCGAGGCGTCGTAATCGGTCAGGCCGAAATCCGCCATGTAGCGGGCCTTGCGCGCATCCGGCAGTTCGGGAAGCGTCGCGGCGATATCGTCGACCCAAGCCTGTTCGATCTCCAGCGGCAGCAGGTCGGGATCGGGGAAGTAGCGGTAATCATGCGCCTCTTCCTTCGACCGCATCGACCGGGTCTCGCCCTTGTCGGGATCGTAGAGCCGGGTTTCCTGGTCGATGCTGCCGCCTTCCTCGAGGATCTTGATCTGGCGCCGTGCTTCGTAGTCGATGGCCTGCTGGATGAACCGCATCGAGTTCATGTTCTTGATCTCGCAGCGGGTGCCCAGATGCGAGAAATCCTGCGTCTCCTGATAGCGTTCGTAATCGCCCGGCCGACAGACCGAGACGTTGACGTCGGCGCGCAGGTTGCCGTTCTGCATGTTGCCGTCGCAGGTGCCCAGATAGCGCAGGATCTGGCGCAGCTTGGCGATATAGGCCGCCGCTTCCTCGGGGCCGCGGATGTCGGGGCGGCTGACGATCTCCATCAGCGCCACGCCGGTGCGGTTGAGGTCGACGAAGGACATATGCGGGTCCATGTCGTGGATCGACTTGCCGGCGTCCTGCTCCAGGTGGATGCGCTCGATCCGCACCCGGCGGGCGATGCCCGGCTCCATCTCGACGATCACCTCGCCCTCGCCGACGATCGGGTGGTAGAGCTGGCTGATCTGATAGCCCTGCGGCAGGTCGGGGTAGAAGTAGTTCTTGCGGTCGAACGCGCTCATCAGGTTGATCTCGGCCTTCAGGCCCAGCCCGGTGCGCACCGCCTGTTCGACGCAGAATTCGTTGATCACCGGCAGCATGCCGGGCATCGCCGCGTCGACGAAGGACACGTTGGAATTGGGTTCCGCCCCGAAGGTGGTCGAGGCGCCGGAGAACAGCTTGGAGCGGGAGCTGACCTGCGCGTGCACCTCCATGCCGATCACCAGTTCCCAATCGTATTTGGCCCCGGCCATTACCTTGGGTTTGGGGGCCTCGAATGTCAGGTCCAGCATGGGGTGCCTCGTCTCCGCAGATTACCGGCCTGCGTTCTAGGCCAGAGCGTCCGGCGGAGCAAGGGGAAGCGCCGGTATTCCGGGCGATCAGGCACCGCCGGCGACGATGGGGCCGTCGGGGGTGAAGGTGATGCGCAAGCCGCGGTCCAGATCGTCGCGGAACTGTTCGGCGATGGCGCGCAGCCCGTCGGCGCGGCCGCGCGCGGCAAAGCGGCGGGCCGAGCCGACCCGGGCGTTGTTGTCGAAGCCTTCGGCGGCATGGGCCCAGATCAGCGGGTGCAGCTCGGTCAGGTGATCGCGGATCAGCCAGCCGGCGCAATCGGTGATGCGGGCGCGCGGGCCGGCGGTGGCGCCGGCGCCGTTGCGCAGGGTGACGGCGCAATAGGCGGCCAGCAGGTTGATCATCGCCTGATCGGGACGGGCGGCGAGGATGTCGCGCAGCCCGTCGATGAAGAAATCGGTATCCACCTGGGCGCAGGCGCCGGGGTCCTGCGCGATGGCGTCGAAACAGACCCAGGTATAGCCGCCGGCGCCCCAGGTGCCCTCGGTGCGGGCGGCGCTGCGGCGCGCCTCGAGCTCAAGCTCGGCATAGGAGCCGTCGCGGCGCGGCAGCAGGTGCAGCCCCAGCGTGCGCAGCACGCGGAAATTGCGCGGATCGAGGTCGACCAGCGCGGCATAGGCATCGGCGATCTGCGGCGCGCGGCCGTGGCGGCCGGCCAGCAGGGCGCATTGCGCCGCGGCGATGGCCGGGCTGTCGAGTGCTGCGGCATCGAAGGGCGCCAGCAGATGCGCGGCGCGGTCGAAATGGGCGGCGCAGCGGTGGCGGTTCAGCCGTGGCAGCGCCTCGGCCTCGGCGGTGCCGCGCCAGGCCCAGCCGATGTCGATATGGGCCTGCGCCAGCACCAGATTGACATAAGGGTCGGCGCGATGCTCCTGCCGCACCGCCTCCAGCGCCATGACGCCATCCAGCAGCGCGCGGTCGCCGCTGGCGCGGCCGTCGGCCAGCGCCTCTTCCACCGCCAGCACCACGTCGGAGCGCGCGCCATAGGCCAGGTGATCGGCCAGCGGCGTGCCGCCCGGGGTCAGGCTGCGGGCGGTGTCGGCGGCGCGCAGCTCGGCGGCCAGCTCGTCCCAGCGGTCCTGCCGGGCCAGGAACAGGCCGCGGGCGCGGGCCGCCTGCGCCGCCTCGTCCTCGGGGCTGTGGTCGCAGACCGGGATATCCAGCAGATCCTCTGGCACCGCCCGGGCCAGCGAGGGCGCGAGCGGCGGGGTGGCGTCGAACGCCATGGCGGGGCCGTCTGACAAGGGGGTCCTCCCGGGGAAACCAATCCGGGATATCGTCTGGCTCAGCTTGGGAGTCAGCGCGCTCAGGGCGCGGCGGGTGGTGTCGAACATCAGATATCCCGGGCAGCGTTTAAAACGGAACGGGACCGACCGTGCCGGCGCATTGGGGCGCAATCATGGCAAGCCTGCGGTGTTTGCGGCCAGCTTTGCGGAATTTGGGGGGCATTGTTTACGGCTTTTCGCCGTGGCTCTGCAAAACCGGGGGAGGGCGGTGCGGATTGTTCACGCGGGGCGGTTTTCGGTGGCGAAACCCCGCCGATCCGATGGCGAGGGCGGCGGCCGGCCTCTGCGCCGCGCAGGGGCGGGCACGATTCGGGCCGGGGGCGATGTCCGCTGCCGGCTCAGCGCCCGCCGGAGACGTCCAGCGTGGTGCCGGTGACATAAGACGCCCGGTCGGAGAGCAGATAGAGGATCGCCTCCGCCACCTCCTCGGCCGAGCCGGTGCGACCCATCGGCAGGCCGGGCGCCAGCCGCTCGGGCCGGCCGGGGTCGCCGGCCTTGGCGTGGATGCCGGTGTCGATCAGCCCGGGGCGCACCGCGTTGACCCGGATGTCGTCGCGCGCCACCTCTTCGGCCAAGCCCTTGGTGAAGATGTCGATTGCGGCCTTGGAGGCGGCGTAATCGACGAAGGTATTGGCCGATCCCAGTCTTGCGGCGACCGAGGAGACATTGACGATCACCCCGCCGTCGCCCTGCGCCTGCATCCGCAGCACCGCCTCCTTCGCCACCAGGAAGGGGGCGATCACATTGATATCGAAGGTGCGGCGCAGCCGGGCATGGTCCATCTCCACCACCTGGGCGATGGGTTCGTTGATGCCGGCGTTGTTGACCAGCGCGTCGAGCTGGCCGAAGTCGCGGTCGAGCCGGGCGAACATCTCGTCGATCGCCTCGGGGTCCGACAGATCTGCCTGCAGGATCAGCGCCCGGGCACCGGCGGCGCGGACGTGCGCCGCCACTGCCTCCACCCCCTCGCGGTCGGCACGGTAGTTCAGCGCCAGATCATAGCCGCGCTCGGCCGCCAGCCGGGCGGTGGCGGCACCGATGCCGGCGCTGGCGCCGGTGATCAGAAGGGTGGGGCGCGACATCGATCAGGCCCCCCGGATGCGGCCGACCATCTCGGCGGCGTCGCGCGACAGATCCGGCGTGGCGGCGATGCGGTCCAGCTGGGCGGCGATCTTGGCCTGGCGGTCAGCGCCGTAGCGTTTCCAGGTCTGGAAGGCCGAACACATCCGCGCCGTGGTCTGCGGGTTCACCGGGTCGAGCCGGATCAGCCAGTCGGCCAGCAGCTGGTAGCAGGCGCCGCTGGCATCGTGGAAGCCTGCGTGATGGCCGGCCAGCGCGCCGAACAGGGCGCGGAACCGGTTGGGGTTCTTCCAGTTGAAATCGGCGTGCTGGCTCAGCGTCCGGGCGACGCCCGCCACATCCTGCGGCGCGGCCTCGGCGATCTGCAGCATGAACCACTTGTCGATCACCAGCCGGTCGGCCTGCCACTGGTCGTAGAAGGCGGCCAGTTCCGCCTGTCCCTTGCCCGCCTGTAGCAGGCAGGCCAGCGCCGACAGCTGCAGCGTCATGTTGTCGGCCGCCGCGTATTGCGCCGCCGCCCGGGCGCCGCCGTCGCGCCGGCTGATCAGCCGCAGCAGGGCGCCGGCCAGCGCCCGCCTGCCCGATTGCTCGGCGTCGGGGGCGTAGGCGCCGGTCACCTGGGCGGCCTCGAACAGCGGGCCCATCAGATCGCCCAGGGCCTCGGCCTGCGCCTCGCGCAGCCGCTCGACGGCCTGCCAGATCGCCATCGGGTCGGGGGTGATGCCCTGTTCGGCCAGCGCGCCGGCCAGTTCCGACTGCCCCGGCAGCCCCAGCATCAGCGCGCGATAGGCCGGGTCCAGCGTCTCGTCGCGCAGCAGCCGCACCAGACCGTCGAGGTAATCGGCATCTGGCGCCGCGCCTTCGGTCGCCATCTTCAGCAGCGTGTCGCGGGCCAGTGCCCGGCCGGCCTCCCAGCGGTTGAAGGGGTCGGTGTCATGCGCCAGCAGGAAGGCGCGTTCGGCATTGTCGGTCTCGCGTTCGAGGACCACCGGGGCGGAGAAGCCGCGCAGGATCGAGGGCACCGGCCGGGCCGAGAGCGCCTCGAAGCGGAAGCTCTGCCGGGCTTCGGTCATCTCCAGCACGGTGGTTTCCAGCACCTCGTCGCCGTTGGGGCCGATCAGGCCGACCGCGATGGGCAGCACCTGCGGCAGCTTGTCGGGCTGGCCGGGGGTGGGCGGCGTCTGCTGTTCCATATGCAGCGTATAGGTGCCGTCGGCGTATTCCTCGGTCACCTTCAGCCGCGGCGTGCCCGATTGCGAATACCAGCGCTTGAACTGACCGAGGTCGCGGCCGGTGACATCCTCGAAGACCTTGAGCCAATCCTCGATGGTGCAGGCCTGGCCGTCGTGGCGCGCGAAATAGAGATCCAGCGCCTCGGCATAGGACGCATCGCCCACCAGCCGTTTCAGCATGCCGATCACCTCGGCGCCCTTCTCGTAGACGGTGGCGGTGTAGAAGTTGTTGATCTCCTGAAAGCTTTCCGGGCGGACCGGGTGCGACAGCGGGCCCTGATCCTCGGGGAACTGGCGCGCGCGCAGGTCGATCACATCGTCGATCCGCTTCACCGGGGCCGAGCGCATGTCGGCGGTGAACTGGCTGTCACGGAACACCGTCAGCCCCTCTTTCAGGCACAGCTGGAACCAGTCGCGGCAGGTGATGCGGTTGCCGGTCCAGTTGTGGAAATACTCATGCGCGATGATCGCCTCGATGCGTTCGAAATTGGCGTCGGTCGAGGTGTCGGGCGAGGCCAGCACGCAGGAGGAGTTGAAGATGTTCAGCCCCTTGTTCTCCATCGCGCCCATGTTGAAATCGTCGACCGCGACGATGTTGAAGACATCGAGGTCGTATTCGCGGCCATAGACCTCCTCGTCCCAGCGCATGGATTTCTTCAGCGCCTCCATGCCGAAGGCGCATTTGTGCTCGTCGCCCGGACGGACCCAGAGGTTCAGCGCCACCGCCTTGCCCGAGACGGTGGTGAACGTGTCGCTGGTCGCCCGCAGATCGCCCGCCACCAGCGCGAAGAGATAGGCGGGCTTGGGCCAGGGATCGTGCCATTCGGCCCAGCCGTCGCCGGCGCCCTTGGGGTTGCCGTTCGACAGCAGCACCGGCAGATCGCCGTTGACGCGCACGGTGAACACCGACATCACATCGGGCCGGTCGGGGTAATAGGTGATCTTGCGGAAACCCTCGGCCTCGCATTGGGTGCAATACATGCCGTTCGACATGTAGAGGCCTTCCAGCGCGGTGTTGCGCGCCGGCGCGATCTCGACCTCGGCCTCCCAGACGAAGGCGGCGTCGGGGGCGGCGACGGTCAGCCCCTCGGCGGTCAGCTGCGGCGCGACGGGCTTGCCGTCGATGCTGGCGCGGATCAGCCTGAGCTCTTCGCCATGCAGGAAGAAATCGCGCTCGGTCGTCTCGGGATTGGGGCGGAAGGCGATGCGCGAGGTGACGCGCGTGGCCTCCGGCGCCAGATCGAAGGTCAGATGCACCGAGTCGACGACATAGCCGAAGGGTTTGTAATCCTTGAGATAAACGGTTTTCGGGTCGGCGTCGCGCATGGCTGTCCTCGTTGGTGGATTGGCGCCGACGTTAGGCAATGCACTGCCGCCCCGCAAGCCGCCTGCGGCGCCGCCAGCCGGGCTTTTCCCGGTTTACCCTGAAACAGCTATCGGAAAAATTGGTAAAACGACCTGACCAACTTGTTGCCGATAGGAAACTTTCGTTCTAGACGGTGAACGACACCCCATGGATCAGGAGGCGCGTTTGACGATGGCGGAGAGAGTGGACCGGCACGGGTTGCAGGTGGCTGCGGAGCTGGCGGCGTTCATCGAGGATCGGGCGCTGCCCGGCACCGGCGTCGAGGCCGGCGCCTTCTGGGCCGGCCTCGCCCGCATGGTGGCTGAGCTGGGGCCGAAGAACCGCGCCTTTCTGGAGTTGCGCGAGGAGATCCAGGGCAAGATCGACGCCTGGCATCTGGCCCGGCGCGGCCAGCCGCATGACGCGGCGGCCTACGAGGCCTTCCTGCGCGAGATCGGCTATCTGCTGCCCGAGGGCGGCGATTTCAGCATCGACACCACAGGCGTCGACCCGGAGATCGCCCAGGTGCCCGGGCCGCAGCTGGTGGTGCCGATCACCAATGCGCGTTTCGCGCTGAACGCCGCCAACGCGCGCTGGGGCTCGCTCTACGATGCGCTCTACGGCACCGACGCGCTGGGCGATCTGCCTGTGGGCGGCGGCTACGACTCTGCCCGTGGCGGCCGCGTCATCGCCTGGGCCAAGGCGCATCTGGACAAGGCGCTGCCGCTGGCAGGCGGCAGCTGGGCCGATGTGACCGGCCTCGATCAGGATCAGGGCGGCGTGATCCTCGCCTCGCACCACGGTCCGCTGCGGCTGGCCGATCCGGCGCAATACGCCGGGCGCAAGCCCGATGGTTCCGAGTTCCTGTTCACCTGCAACGGGCTGCATATCCGCGTGGTGCTGGGCCGCGACACGCCGGTCGGCCGCGACGATCCGGCCGGCATCAGCGACGTGGTGCTGGAATCGGCGATGTCGACCATCATGGATTGCGAGGACAGCGTCGCCGCGGTGGATGCCGAGGACAAGGTGCTGGCCTATTCCAACTGGCTCGGCCTGATGAAGGGCGACCTGAAGGAGAGCGTGACCAAGGGCGACAGGACCTTCGACCGGGTGCTGGCGCCGGATCTGGAGTTCACCGCACCCGACGGCAGCGCGATCAGCCTCAAGGGGCGGTCGCTGATGCTGGTGCGCAACGTGGGTCACCTGATGACCAACCCGGCCATTCTGGACGCGGAAGGCGGCGAGATCCCCGAGGGGCTGCTGGACGCGCTCTGCACCACGATGATCGCCATGCACGACCTGAAAGCCGCGGGCGGCAATTCGCTGCATGGCTCGGTCTATGTGGTGAAGCCGAAGATGCACGGCCCGGCCGAGGTCGGCTTCGCGGTCGAGATCTTCGACATGGTCGAGGAGATCCTCGGGCTGCCGCGCAACACCGTCAAGCTCGGCATCATGGATGAGGAGCGCCGCACCAGCGTCAACCTCAAGGAATGCATCCGGGCGGCGAAGTCGCGGGTGGCCTTCATCAACACCGGCTTCCTCGACCGCACCGGGGACGAGATCCATACCAGCATGGAAGCGGGTCCCATGCTGCCCAAGGGCGAGATGAAGTCGACCCCCTGGATCGCCTCCTACGAGGATCGCAACGTCGATATCGGTCTGGCCTGCGGGCTGCAGGGCAAGGCGCAGATCGGCAAGGGCATGTGGGCGATGCCCGACCGCATGGCCGACATGCTGGAGGCCAAGATCGGCCATCCGCAGGCCGGCGCCAACTGTGCCTGGGTGCCGTCGCCCACCGCGGCGACGCTGCACGCGACGCATTACCATCTGGTCGATGTCTTCGCCCGTCAGGACGAGATCGCCAAGGGTGGGCCGCGCGGCACGCTGGGGGATCTGCTGACCATCCCGGTGATGGAGGGTCGCAACCTGAGCGACGAGGAGATCAGCCGCGAGATCGAGAACAACGCCCAGGGCATCCTCGGTTACGTGGTGCGCTGGATCGACCAGGGGGTGGGCTGCTCCAAGGTGCCCGACATCCATGACGTCGGCCTGATGGAGGACCGGGCAACCTGCCGGATCTCCTCTCAGGCGCTGGCCAACTGGCTGCACCACGGCGTGGTGGGCGAGGATCTGGTGATGGGCGCCATGCGCAAGATGGCGGCGGTGGTGGACCGGCAGAACGCCGGCGATGCCGTCTATACGCCGATGGCGCCGGGCTGCGACGGCATCGCTTTCCAGGCTGCCTGCGATCTGGTGTTCAAGGGGCGAGTGCAACCCTCGGGCTATACCGAGCCGGTGCTGCACCGGCGCCGGCTGGAGCTGAAGGCGCGGCTGGCGCAGGGCTGAGGCGACGCGCGGGGGGAGGGGGCTGTCTGCCCCCTCTTGGCCTTGCGGCCAATTCACCCCCGAGGA
>JBFXGQ010000137.1:0-9204 GCA_050177915.1 Pseudodonghicola sp.
GAAGGAGTGCCTGGCGTGCGGATGTGCTGGCTCGGCGAAGTGTTATACTATCACTGAAACACCGCCGAGGGATTGTCCAGACTGTCGGACCCCTCAAACTCCAGCTGATCGAGATCCAGCGCCGTGACGATGCGTTCGATGCTCTTCGTTTGATCAATCAGACCGTTGACGCCGCCCATGATCAGCGCCTCGCCGGCGGTATTGCCGCGCGCCAGCATCTGGTCATAGGCAAGGCCGGCCTCGGCGGCGACCTTGATTCGCAGCAGCGCGGTCATCGTGGCGCCCAGCTTGCCGCGCATCTCGGCATCCAGCGCCGGGTTCGCCTCGGCCACCATGTCGGACAGCGACGGGCCCGAGACCAGATCGCCGTTGGCCCGGACATAGGTGCCCAGATAGACGTTCTGGATGCCCAGCCCGTCGTAGAAATGGCTGTTGTAGGTGTTGTCCGAGAAACAGTCGTGCTCTTCCTCAGGGTCGTTCAGCATCAGGCCCAGCCGCATCCGCTCGCCGGCCTGTTCGCCATAGGACAGGCTGCCCATCCCGGTCAGGATGGCGACGATGCCGGCGTTCTCGTTCTGCATCAGGTTGGCCCGCGCCGCGCCGTCCTTGGCCCATTGCGCCGCCATCCACTCCAGATCGCTGACCAGCAGGTCGGTCGCGGCCTTGAGGAACTCGCCACGCCGGTCGCAATTGTCATGCGTGCAGGCCTCGCCCCTGGCGTAATCGGTCCAGGGTCGCGCGCCGGCGCCCGGCCCGGTGCCGTTCAGATCCTGCCCCCAGAGCATGAATTCGATGGCGTGATAGCCGGTGGCGACGTTGGTATCGATGCCCTCGGCCTCATGCAGGGTGCCTTCCAGCAGCGCCGGGGTGATCTCGGTCGCGTCCACCTCGACCCCGGCGACGGTCAGCTTGGGCGAGGCCACCACATTCAGCGCCGACAGCGGGTTCTCGTCGCTTTCGACATAGGAGCCGTCGACATAGTCGATCAGCCCCTCGTCCAGCGGCCAGGCGTTCACCTTGCCTTCCCAGTCGTCGACGATCGGGTTGCCGAAGCGGAACGCCTCGGTCTGCTGATAGGGCACGCGCGCCTGCAGCCAGGCCGACTTGGCCGCCTGCAGCGCCTCGGCCGAAGGCTCGGCGATCAGCGCGTCGACCGCCGCCTGCAGGCGCCGGGCGGTGGCAGCGCTGTCGCCATAGGCCGCCTCGGCGATATTGGCGTAGGTGCTGAGCACGTCGGTCTTCTCGACCGCCAGCGCGGGGGCGGCGACACTGCCCAGCAGCGCGGCAGTCAGGGCGAGACGTTTCATTTCGGGATCCTTTCAGTCGGTGACCTGATCGCGGGCGCGCCGGTCCGGCTCCCGCGCGGGGGTGCGGTGATAGTCTTCGAGCCAGTCCAGCGGAAACGCCGCCGCCTCGGCGGTGCCCATCGCCAGTTGCAGCGACAGATCGCGCGGCGGCAGCTCTGCCCCGGGCAACCAGGTGGCGCGGGTGGTTGGGCGTGACATTCCGGGCGCTCCCGTAAGGGTGGATTTCGGGCTTCCCCGTCCGGGGGGATGGCTGAGCCACAACCTGATTAATTTTGTCGGGATTGTCAATCACCCCGCGCGCGACAACCGGTGGATTCCTGGAATGCGTTGATGTTGCGTCACCCGCAGCCACCGGCCGATGCATAGGGCCGGACACCACAGGGAGACGATTTGAATGAACGTGCATGTCCTTGCGCTGGCGCTGAGCCTGTCCGCCAGCGCCGCCGTCGCCGGGATCTCGGTCGAGCGGGGCGAATGTCTGGTGCGCGCGCCCGCCGGCTGCGGCAATTGCCATACGCCGCAGGGGCCGAACGGGCCCGACCTGAGCCATGAGCTGAGCGGCTTCATGGTCGACAAGACCCCCGCCTTCGATGCCTGGGCGGTGAATATCACCCCCGACAGCCGGGTGGCGGGCTGGAGCGACGACGAACTGGCCCGCACCATCCGCGAGAGCATCCGCCCCGACGGCAGCGTGATCGGGCCGCCGATGCCCATCGGTCTCTACCGCGGGCTGTCGGACGACGACCTCTATTCCATCGTCGCCTTCCTGCGCAGCCTGTCGGCCAGCGACACCAGACCCCCGTTTTCCACCTATAACGTCCCCCTGCCCCCCTCCTCCGGCCCGCCGG
This sequence comes from Pseudodonghicola sp., assembly GCA_050177915.1. Lineage (GTDB taxonomy): Bacteria > Pseudomonadota > Alphaproteobacteria > Rhodobacterales > Rhodobacteraceae > Pseudodonghicola. Next base: position 2,156 of record JBFXGQ010000137.1, read on the forward strand.
TGGGCCATGTGCCGGCGGTACCGGCCGGGGTGACGGTGGACTATGGCGCCTATCTGGCCGGGTCAGTGGCGCATTGCCTGGAATACCATACGCCCATGGGCGAGCGCGGGCCGCAGTTCGACACCCGGCTAGGCGCCGGCGGGTTCGAGTTTCACGGCCCCTGGGGCACCTCGATCTCGGCCAATCTGACCAGCCATGCCGACGGGCTGGCGGGCTACAGCGACGCCGAACTGAAGACGATGATCACCAGGGGCATCCGCCCCGACGGCTCGCATATGCTGCCGCCGATGGGCTATGGCTATTACGCCGCGACGCGGGAGGAGGATATCGACGCGATCATCCTCTTCCTGCGCAGCCTGCCACCCTTGCCCGACCCGCACCAGGCCGGGCAAGGACAGGCGGCGGTGTTACATCACCGCCTCGATCAGCACCGGACCGGGGGTGTCGAGCCCGGCAGCCAGCGCGGCGGCCAGCGCATCGGTATCCTCGACCCGGGTCGCCTGCACCCCCATGCCGCGGGCGATATCGACCCAGCTCAGCGTCGGACGGTCCAGCGACAGCATGTCGATGGCGCGCGGACCGGGGTTCTGCACGCCGACATTGGTCAGCTCGCCGCGCAGGATCTGATAGGCGCGGTTGGCAAAGATCACCGTGGTGATATCCAGCCCCTCGCGCGCCATGGTCCAGAGCGCCTGCGGCATATACATGCCGCTGCCGTCGCTGATCAGCGCCAGCACCTTGCGATCCGGGCAGGCCACCGCGGCGCCGATCGACACCGCCATACCATAGCCGATGGAGCCGCCGCAGTTGTTCAGCCAGCTGTGCGGCGGCGCCCCCGCCGTCGCCGCACCGAAGGCGCGGCCGCTGGTGATGGTCTCGTCCACCACGATGGCATTCTCCGGGATCGCGCGCGCGATCACCGACGCCAACGTCTCCGGCGTCAGCGGCGACAGCACCGGCATTTCGGGCAGCCCGGCGGGCGCCACGACCGGCGCCGCCCTTGTCGCCCCGCAGGCATCGGCCAGCGCCACGAGCGCGGCGCCCGCATCCATCGCCGCATCGGCCAGCGGCACGAATTCCGCATCCGGCCGGCTCAGCCGCGCCGGCTTGCCGGGATAGGCGAAGAACCCGATCGGCTCGCGCGCGCCCAGCAGCACGATCTGGCCATAGGGCGCCAGCGCGGTCAGCGCCTGGTCGATCGGATAGGGCACCCGCGGCACCGCCACCCGGCCGGCGCCGCGTTCGGTGCGGGCGCTGGCCCATTCGCCCATCAGCGCACAGCCGGTGGCGGCGGCGATCTTGCCGGCCAGCTCCAGATTCTCCGCGCTCATCGCGCCGGCGCCCAGCAGCAGCAGCGCCCCCTCGCCCTTCAGCGCCTGCGCCGCCTGATCGACCACGGCGGATTTCGGCGCCGCGGGCGTCGGCGGCGCCAGCGGATCGGCGACCACGCCGCCCGCGGTCCAGGCGGTATCGCCGGGCAGGATCAGCGTCGCCACCTGCCCCGGCGCGGTGCGCGCCGCCTGCACCGCGCGGGCGGCATCGAAGCCCACATCGGCAGTCGAGAGCGAGGTCTGCACCCATTGCGACACCGGCCGGGCGATGCCTTCGATATCCGAGGTCAGCGGCGCGTCCAGCGCGATATGGGTCGAGGCATGTTCGCCCACGATATTGACGATGCCCGATCCCGCCTTCTTGGCGTTGTGCAGGTTGGACAGCCCGTTGGCCAGACCCGGCCCCAGATGCAGCAGGGTCGAGGCCGGCTTGCGGGCCATCCGCCAGTAGCCATCCGCCGCCCCGGTCGCCACCCCCTCGAACAGGGCCAGCACCGAGCGCATGCCGGGCACATGGTCGAGCGCCGCGACGAAATGCATCTCAGAGGTTCCTGGGTTGGTGAAGCAGACATCCACATCGCTCGCCAACAGGCTGCGCACCAGGCTTTCGGCGCCGTTCATCCGGTTTCTCCCGTCATTGCACATGAAAAAGCGGGGGCCGGCTGGCCCCCGCGTGTCACCTTTTCATGCTGCCGCCCGAGATGCCAGCCCGGATTACCTGAACCCGCGCTCAATCCGATCGAGCGTCTCCATCGAGGCCAAAACCTGGGCAACCGAGGCATTGGGTTCGCGCCCCTCCCGGATCGCCGAGATGAACTCGCGGTCGATCAGCTCGATGCCGTTGTTCGACACCGCCACGCCGGTCAGGTCGATCGGTTTCTCGTTGCCGTCATAGAGGTCGTCGTAGCGGGCCAGATAGGTGCCGTTGTCGCAGATATAGCGGAAGAAGGTGCCGAACGGGCCGTCGTTGTTGAAGCTGAGCGACAGGGTGCAGATCGCGCCCGCGGGGGTCTTCAGGCCGATCGACATATCCATCGCGATGCCGAGCTCGGGGTGGATCGGTCCCTCCAGGCCGAAGGCCTCGGAACAGGTCTCCCCGGTCTGGTACTGGAACAGGTCGACGGTGTGACAGGCGTGGTGCCACAGCAGGTGGTCGGTCCAGCTGCGCGGCTCGCCCTTGGCGTTGAGGTTGCTGCGGCGCATGAAATAGGTCTGCACGTCCATCTGCAGCACCTTCAGCTCTCCCGCCGCGATCTTGTTGTGCACCCACTGATGCGAGGGGTTGAAGCGACGCACCTGACCGGCCATCGCCACCAGCCCGGTCTCCTTCTGCTTGGCCACCACCGCCTGGCTGTCGGCCAGCGAATCCGCCATCGGGATTTCGACCAGCACGTGCTTGCCGGCCGCCATGCAGGCGATTGCCTGTTCGGCATGCAGCTGCGTCGGCGTGGCCAGGATCACCGCGTCGACATCGTCGCGCGCGATGCAGTCGGCCAGATTGTCGGCGGCATGCGGAATGCCGCGCTCGGCCGCCAGCGCCTCGATCTTGGCCTGGGTCGGGCCCATCACCGAGGTGACCTGCACGCCTTCGATATTGGCCAGCGCGTCCAGGTGTTTCATGCCGAAGGCGCCATAGGCGCCGGCCACGCAAATTCTCATGTCACTCCCTCCGTCAGTCGTGGTTTTCCAGAATGATATGGCCCACCGCCGTGTTCGAGGCGGGCACATGGTAATGGCGGTGGATCTCGGTCACCTTCTCGTCCAGCGCGCCGCGCATCACCAGCCACATCACCATCTCGATGCCTTCCGAGCCGGTCTCGCGCAGGTATTCCACATGTTCGATCCTGCGCGCGGCCTCCGGGTCGCCGGCCATCATGTCGAGGAACCGCCGATCCCATTCGGCATTGATCAGCCCGGCGCGTTCGGCCTGCAGCTGATGGCTCATGCCACCGGTGCCGAAGATCATCACATTCAGATCCTCGGGGTAGCTGTCGATGGCGCGGCGGATCGCCTTGCCCAGGTTATAGCAGCGGTTGCCGGTGGGGGCCGGGTATTGCACCACGTTGACCGCCAGCGGGATCACCGGACAGGGCCATTCGTCATCGACGCCCTTGTCGCCGAACATCACCGACAGCGGCACCGTCAGCCCGTGGTCGACCTCCATCTCGTTCATGATGGTCAGGTCGAATTCGTCCAGGATGACCGATTGCGCGATATGGGAGGCCAGCTGCTGATGGCCCTTGACCACCGGCACCGGGCGCGGCCCCCAGCCTTCGTCCGCGGGGGCGAATTCGGCGGCGCAGCCCAGCGCGAAGGTCGGGATGCAGGAGGCGTCGAAGGCGGTGCAATGGTCGTTGTAGACCAGAAAGATCACATCCGGCTGGTTTTCCTTCATCCATTCGCGGCTTTTGACGAACCCGTCGAACACCGGTTTCCAATAGGGCTGGTCGGTGATGCCGGTATCCATGGCGACGCCGATGGCGGGCACGTGGGAACAGCCCACGCCTGCGGTGATCCGGGCCATTACTTGTCCTCCCATTCGGATTTATAGCGGTTGCCCTCGATCGGCCGGCCGCCGTGCAGCATCATGTCGCGGTATTCCTCGCGGCTGACGCCGGTCATCATCGCGGCGAGGTCCTGAAAGGTGATGCCGTCGAAGGCGGCGAGCTTGGAGGTGTAATAGATGTTCCCCCCCAGTTCGAGCAGCCGGTTCCAGGCGCGGTCGCGCACCGCCTGTTTCTGCGCCTCGGTCATCGGAAAGCACGCCATATAGGCCTCGGGATCGGCGGTCAGCGCATCCCGGTTCTTCTGCAACCTCAGCGAGATGCAGAACTGGTTCAGATGATAGCCCTCGCGCGAGCGGTCGGCATCGAAGACGAAGGTGCCGGGAATATCGTCATAGGGTTTGTCGTTTCGGTCCGTCATCGCCTCTCCCCCCTTGGCTGCGGGCCGTCGCCCCGCGGGTCAGTGTCGCGCGTGGCGCCCGGCTCAGGCCGGGACGCGCCGCCACCGCTTAGCAGCCCGGCGCGCCGGCCCGAAATTGATTGCCGCGCGCATGCATTCGTTTCTGTTATAGATGCAGCGCGGATATCAGGCGACCTGGGCGCGGATCAGGTCCAGGAACCGCGCCTGCGTCGGCGTCGGGCGCCAGTTGGCGCGATAGGTCAGACCGATCGGCCGGGCGCTTTCCGACAGGTCGATGGGCAGCGGCGCGAGAATGCCGTATTCCTGTTCCACCTCGATCTGCTTGCGCGACATGATGGTGACATAGTCGCCCCGCATCATCAGCCCGCGCACCAGTACCAGCGAATTGGCCACCACCCGCACCGGCGTATCCGGCAGCTGCGGGATCTGCAGGCTCTCGTAGAGATAGGTGCCCGAGGGCGTCGGCAGCGGCGGCGCGATCCAGGGATAGGCCAGCGTGTCCTCCAGCGTCAGCCCCTGCCGCCCCGCCAGCGGGTGACCGCGCGCGGCCACCACCGACAGCGTGTCGAAGAACAGCTCCTCCTGCACCACGTCATCGGCCGGCGAGGGATCGCGCAGCGCGCCGATCAGGAAATCCAGCTCGCCGAACCGCAGATCGCGCAGCAGCGTGCCATAGGGGCCGTCGACGCATTGCAGCTGCAGCCGCCCGTTGCTTTCGCGCAGAAGCTGGTCGATGGCGTTGGGCAGGATCGCGGTGCGCGACAGCGGCAGCGAGCCGACCGCGATCCTGGTGGAATCGCGGCCCAGATATTCGCTGACCTCATATTGCCCCTGGCGGATCTCGGTCTTGGCCAGGCGGACGTGATGGGCAAAGGTCTCGGCCGCCGGCGTCAGCATCACGCCGCGCCGCACCGGCTCGAAGAAACTCAGCCCCGACAGCCGTTCCAGATCGCGCGCGGCGCGGTGCACCGCCGGCTGCGACACCCCGAGCTGGCGGGCGGCATGGCTGAAATTGCCGGTCTGCGCCACCGCCACCAGCGCCCTGAGCTGCACCGCCGTGGTCAGCCGGTGGAAATCGCGCCGCCCGGCGGGCCCGGGGCGCGGCGCCTTCTTGCGCGCCTGCCGCTCGCCCTCCTTCAGCAGATCGAGCGCGCGAGAAACCCGGCGCAGAAAGATCTCGCCCACCTCGGTCGGGAACATCCCCTCGGGCCGGCGGTCGAACAGCCGCGCCGACAGCGCCTGCTCCAGCTTGGCCACCGCCTGGGTAACGGCGGGCTGCGACAGGTGCACGGCCTCGGCCGCCAGGTTGATACGGTGATGCACCGCCACCTCCTGCACCGCCTGAAGATGGCGCACATTGGGAAACACGAAATCCACCTGAGCCCCTCGCTTTTCGCCGGATCTATAACATAAACCAATTCACAAGGCCAAGCTTCCAACTGGCGCGCCGGACCGGGACGACCCTAATGTCGCGCCAAATCCGCGCCGCCCGCAACGCCCGGCGCCAAAGTTCAAGGAGGAGCCCCGCATGGACCCCGATTACCTGCCCTTCCACCCCGGCCCCAAGGTTCCCGATTTCAAGGTGCCCGCCGGCAGCGTCGACGCCCATTGCCATGTCTTCGGCCCGGCCGACACGTTCCCCTATTCGCCCAAGCGCAAATACACCCCCTGCGACGCGCCGAAGGAAAAGCTGTTCGCACTGCGCGACCACCTGGGCTTTTCCCGCAACGTGATCGTCCAGGCCTCGTGCCACGGCACCGACAACGCGGCGCTGGTCGATGCGCTGGAGACCGCCGGCCAGCAGGCCCGAGGCGTCGCCGTGGTCTCGCCCGACGTGACCGACGAGGCGCTGCGCGCGATGGATGCCGCCGGCGTCCGCGCGGTGCGCTTCAACTTCGTCAAGCGGCTGGTCGATGCCACCCCGAAGGCGGTCTTCATCGGCATCGCCGAGCGCATCGCCAAGCTGGGCTGGCATATCGTGGTCTATTTCGAGGCCCCGGATCTGGCGGATCTGATCCCCTTTCTGGAAAGCCTGCCGACCACCATCGTGGTCGACCACATGGGCCGGCCGGATGTGTCCAAGGGCGTCGACCACCCGGACTTCCAGCGCTTCGTCGATCTGCTGGCCCGCAACGACAATATCTGGACCAAGGTGAGCTGCCCGGAACGTCTGACCGTCGCCGGCCCGCCCTATGACGATGTGGTGCCCTTCGCCCGCAAGCTGGTCGAAACCTTCCCCGACCGCGTGCTCTGGGGCACCGACTGGCCGCATCCGAACATGAAATCGCACATGCCCGACGACGGCCAGCTGGTGGATGTGATCCCGCGCATCGCCCCCACGGCGGCGCTGCAACAGGCGCTGCTGATCGACAACCCGATGCGGCTCTACTGGCCCGAGGAAAGCTGAGCGGAGGAGGAGAGAATGGACATTACCGAATTCGACCACCACACGCCGATCGAGGGCACCACGATCTTCGACGGCAAGATGGCGATGAAGGGCTATGCGCTGAACAAGATGTGCTATTCCTTCAACGCCGCCGCAGCGCGCGAGGCCTATCTGGCCGATCCCGAGGCCTATATGGAGAAATTCGGCCTCAACGAGGAGCAGAAGCAGGCCTGCCGCGACAAGAACGTGCTGGCGATGATCGCCGCCGGCGGCACTATCTATTACCTCGCCAAATTCGCCGGCATCTACCGGCTGGACATGCAGGACATCGGCGCCCAGCAGACCGGCATGACCAAGGCGGAGTTTCAGGAAAAACTCAGGAAAGCGGGAGACTGACCATGGCGAAG